>JAHEJE010000356.1 GCA_024639035.1 Alphaproteobacteria bacterium | reverse complement strand
GCACCGCCAAGGCGCAGGTCTTAGCCTGGCTGTTGGCGGAGTACCCGGACTTGGGCATGTCGCCCGGGACGATGGCGTCGCCGACCAAGTGTATGTCCGGCTGGAGCTTCGAGGCCAGGGTCGCCGGTTCGACCGGGCACCAGCCCGACTTGTCGGCCAGACCGGCCACCTGCGCGATCCGGCCTGCCTGCTGGGCAGGGATGATGTTGGCGACCGAGGCCTTGACGGTTTCGCTGGTGGTCTTGACCGTCATGGCCTTGATATCGACCATCTCGATGCCGCCGGTGATCTCGAGCGGCACCCATTCGATCAAGCCGGGGTAGTAGCGGACCCAGGCGTCCTCGAACAGCTTCTGCTTCGAGAACTTGTTCTTCGCGTCGAGAATGACGATCTTCGAGCGCGGCTTGTTGTTCTTCAGGTAGTGGGCCACCATCGATGCCCGCTCGTAGGGCCCCGGCGGACAGCGGAAGGGGTTCGGCGGCGGGGCGATGACGACGGTCCCGCCGTCTTCCATCTCGAGCAGCTGGCTCTTGAGGATTCGGGTCTGCGGCCCCGCCTGCCAGGCATGGGGCATGATCTGCGAGGCCTTCTGGCTGTAACCCTCGATCGTGTCGAACTTCATCTCGATGCCCGGTGCGACCACCAGTCGATCGTAGGCCAGGCTATCGCCCCCGTTCAGCTGCACGGTCTTCTTGGCCGGGTCGATCGCGGTCGCGCGATCGTGGATCACCCTGACCCCGTACTGGCTGGCCAGCGTGTCGTAGCTGTGGGTGATCGATTCGAAGGTCCGGAACCCGCCGAGGTAGAGATTGCTGAAGAAGCAGGTGGTGTAGTTGCGATTGGCCTCGACCAGAGTAACCTCGATATCCTTGGCGTCCTTGGCGACGTAACGCGCTACCGTTGCGCCCCCCGCGCCACCGCCAATTACCACGACCTTCGCTTTCCCTGCGCCGAATACAGGCCTGGTGCTGAGGGCGGCGGCCGCAAGGCCCGTCGCGCCGGCCAGCTTGCCGAAGCGCCGGCGAGTCAACGTCTTGGTCATTATGCTCACTCCCTGTTTCCCTGTTGATTGAAGAATCTGGCCAGGGCCGCGATCTCGTCGTCCCCCAGCGACCGTGCCACGTTCTGCATGATCTCGTCGTTCATTTCGCCGCGCCGGTAGCCGTCCATGGCCCGAATGAACACCGTCTCCGGCCAGCCGACGATCGAAGGAATAGCCCTGTCGGCGACGCCGTCGAGGCGGTGGCAGGCCGTGCATTCGGAGGACAGGTAGGCGCCGTAGTCGAACAGGTCGTCGGCGGAGATGGGGTCAGCGGCGAGCAATACCCCCACGATTGCTAGGGCCACGGATCGTAACAACCGTTCCGCACGAGAGCGCACGTCTCAGCCTCCCCCGATGCCGTTTGGACATGTTGCCACATCCGAGTATACATACAAACAGCGGCAGCGTCGGCCAGAATCATACATTCGCACTTGATATAATATGGGAATCGAATATGATTGGCCAACCAAAGATAAAAAGGCTACTGGAAAACCAAGGACAAGGGATCGGTTTGCGGTTTTCCGTGGCCGTCAATAACAGAATACGGGAGGTAACCAACGTGGCTTGGCACAAGCTGAGTGTGTTACGCGCCGCGATTTGCGGCGCGGCTTTCGTGACTTCAATAGCGAGTGGGGCGGCGGCGGAAGAGTTCGTCGCATTCAAGATCGTCGACAACGACACCATCCCTCAGTCGCTCACGGGCACACCGGGCGATCCGGTGCGCGGGCGCGAGGTGGCGATCAACCGCAAGCAGGGCAACTGCTTGGCATGCCACAAGATGCCCATTCCGGAACAGCCGTTCCACGGCGAGGTCGGTCCCGATTTGTCGAGCGTCGGCGGCGGCTATAGCGAGGGCGAACTGAGGCTGCGCATCGTGAACCCGAAGATCGTCAACCCGGACACCTTCATGCCCGCCTTCTACAGGCCCTTCGGTCTGCATCGGGTCTCGAAGAATTTCCAGGGCAAGACGATCTTGACGGCCCAGCAGGTCGAGGACGTGGTCGCGTACTTGGCGACCCTCAAGTAGGGACGAACGGCACAGCGCTTTGCATTTGGTGACGAACCCCGGCCCATGATTGGCCGAGGCAAACAACTGTATCTCGAGAGGCAAGCTCATGAACCAATCACAGCACAATCGCGACGTCGGCCGCCGGCAGGCGATGATCGTGGTCGGCGGTGGCGGGCTGGCGGTCGCCGGTCTTGCGCTGCTGCCGCAAGCGGCATTGGCCGATGCCGGCGCGGTCGCCGAGGCGATGAAGGGTCTGATCGGCGACAGGAAGCCGCAGGAGGGGCGGATCACGCTCGACCTGCCGCAGATCGCCGAGAACGGCAACACCGTTCCGCTGACGGTCGAGATCGACAGTCCGATGACCGAGCAGGATTACTGCAAGGCGGTCCACGTCTTGGCCGACAAGAACCCGCGCCCGGACGTCGCCACCTTCAGGTTCACGCCGGCCTGCGGCAAGTCCGCGGCCTCGACCCGGATGCGCCTGGCGAAAACCCAAAATGTCGTTGCGGTCGCCGAGATGAGCGACGGCAGCGTCTACATGGCCAAGTCCGAGGTGAAGGTCACCATCGGCGGCTGTGGCGGTTGAGGGAGAGAGACCATGGCAAAACCCAAGCCACGCGTTAAGCTGCCCAAGAAGGCTGCGAAGGGCGAGGTCATCCAGATCAAGACTTTGATCTCGCACACCATGGAGTCGGGCCAGCGCAAGGACAGGAAGACCGGCGAGAACATCCCGCGGAAGATCATCAACAAGTTCGTCTGCACCTTCAACGGCAAGGAGGTCTTCAGCGCCGA
>JAHEJE010000355.1 GCA_024639035.1 Alphaproteobacteria bacterium | reverse complement strand
TGCTGACCGCCGGCTTGACTTTGGCCGCGGCCTTGATGTGGGGCGCAAAAAACTCTGCCCACCAGCCCTTGGCCTGTTTCATGAGTTCGACCGGCGGCAACTCGGTGATGCCGTAGTAGGCCTTGAAGTCCAGCGTGACCGTATCGCGCGCAGCATGAAACCACTTGCCGCATCCGCGGTCGCAGCGCCAACGCTCGAAATGCAACCCCTTCGGATTGTGCCGCAGGAACAGATAGTCGCGCTGTTCTTCATCGGTGATGTTGTGCGGATCGTCGGTCGCCGGACGTCGGACATGGGCCTGTCCGCCGGGATGAAAATCCCCTTCTTCGCCTACCACGCCGCAAACCGGGCATTTGATCTCTAGCATCTGACTATTCCCTAGTGAGCGACGGCCGCAGCCACGCTTTCGTCGATCAGCCGGCCTTCGAGGAAGCGATTGAGGCCGAAGGGTTCGGCGATCGGATGTGGCCGGTCGTTGGCAATGGTGTCGGCGAAGACGAAACCGGAACCGGGGATCGACTTGAAGCCGCCGGTTCCCCAGCCACAATTGACATAGAGTCCCTTGACGTCGGTCATCGAGATGATCGGCGAGCGGTCGCCGGTCATGTCGACAATGCCGCCCCATATCCGCATCATGCGCAGTCGTGAGATGATTGGAAACGTTTCGACAAGCGCCGTGACGGTATGTTCCAGCGAGGTAAACGCACCGCGCTGCGAATAATTGTTATAGCCATCGGCACCTCCGCCGATCACCAGTTCGCCCTTGTCGGACTGGCTCATGTAGCCGTGCACCGTGTTGGCCATGACGACGCAATCGATGACCGGCTTGATCGGCTCGGACACCAGCGCCTGCAGGCAAACGCTCTCGACCGGCAAGCCGACACCGGCCATCTCCACAATGGCGCTGGTGTTGCCGGCGGCGACCACGGCGATCTTGTTGGTTTTGATGTAACCTTTGCTGGTCTGGACGCCGGTCACCGTGTCACCTTCGCGGGTGATACCGGTCACTTCGCAATTCTGGATGATGTCGACGCCGAGATCGTCGGCGCCACGGGCATATCCCCAGGCCACCGCGTCATGCCGGCCGGTGCCGCCGCGTGGCTGATAGTAAGCCCCAAGGATCGGATAGCGAGCCCGCGGGCTGTCGTTGATGATCGGGCACAGGCGCTTGACTTCGGCCCGGTCGATCATCCGGCAATCGAGGCCGGCCAGCCGGTTGGCATGTGCGGTACGCTTGAAGGCGCGCAATTCGTGCTCGGTCTGGCACATCATCATGACGCCGCGCGGCGAAAACATGGTGTTGTAGTTCAGTTCCTGCGACAGGTCCTCGTACAGCGAGCGCGCCAGTTCGTAGATGGCGATCGATTCATCCTGCAGATAGTTGGACCGGATGATCGTCGTGTTGCGTCCGGTATTGCCGCCGCCGAGCCAGCCCTTTTCAAGCACTGCGATGTTGGTCATCCTGTGCTCTTTGGCCAGGTAATAGGCGGTCGCCAGGCCGTGCCCGCCGGCCCCGACGATGACGGCATCGTAGGTCGGTCGGGGGTCGGGGCTGCGCCACGCCTTTTCCCAATCCTTATGATAATTGACGGCGTTGCGGGCCAGCGAGAATATCGAGTATCTGTTCATGGCAATGATTGCTCTGTTATGCCTTTTGCGGGCATCGGCCTTTTCAGGATGATCGCAATTTTCATCGAAAGATGGAGAAACCTAACATCGACAGTCGACCTTCACTATATATTTGCGACGCTGAAAGGTGTGCCTGCGACACCCGGACGCTGTGAAATTGCCTCATATGAAGCAGATTTCGCGCCAACGTGAATTGTTTTTTTGAAGCGGAGGTTGTCTATAGCGGCCATGCTGTTGTGGATTGCATTTGCGGTATTGACCGCAGTCGTGCTGACGTTCCTGCTCATCCCGCTTGTCCGCGGTGGCCGGCGCGACCATGCGCGTGCCACCTATGACCTGAACGTCTACCGCGATCAACTGCGAGAGCTTGAGCGCGACGAAAACACCGGCACCATTGCTGCAACGGAGGCCCAGGCTGCGCGCGCCGAAATATCCCGGCGCATGCTGGCGGCCGATATTCGCCTGAAGGAACAGCAGGCCGCCACCCAGGGCAGGGCAACCTGGCCGGCGTTCGCCGCCCTGGCCGCCATCCCGCTGGCTGCCGTTGCGGCCTACATGGCCATCGGCCATCCGGATTATCGCGATGTGCCGCGGGCCGACCGCCTCGCCAATGCGTTGCAGACAAATGATCTTCCGGCACTGGTCGTCCAGGTGGAAAGCCATCTGGCAAACAAGCCGAAGGATGCCGAAGGCTGGCTTGTTCTGGCTCCGGCCTATCGCCGTCTCGGCCGCTACCAGGACGCTGCCGATGCGTTCGAGCGCGCCATCGCCCTGAGCGAACGCAATCCGAGCCTGTACACCGAATACGGCGAGACCCTGGTCCTGGCCAATGACGGAACCGTGGTCGCCAAGGCGCGCCAGGCTTTCGAGGCGGCTTTGAAGCTCGACAGCACGTTCGCCAAGGCCAGGTTCTATATCGGCATGACGCAGGCTCAGGACGGTGACAAACAGGCAGCCGGCAACACCTTCTCGCAGCTGTTGAAAGAAGCCCCGGCCGATGCGCCATGGCGGGCGCTGGTGGAACAGCAACTGGCTGGCTTGGATGCCCCGGCCCCGGCCCCAGCCCCGGCCCCGGCCACCGCCCCCGGGCCGGACCGCGAGCAGATCGCGGCGGCGGCCCAGATGACGGTTTCCGAGCGTCAGACCATGATCCGCAATATGGTCGACGGCCTCGCCGAACGGCTGACAGAGGACGGACAGGATTTGGATGGCTGGT
>JAHEJE010000354.1 GCA_024639035.1 Alphaproteobacteria bacterium | reverse complement strand
GGGGCGATCTATACCTGACCTGAGTTGTCAGCGTTCGTGCGGGCAATGCTGTAGAGCACTGCGGAAAACACGATGGCACCGCCGATCCAGGTGGCGAGTGGTGGCAGTTCACTGAGCAGCAGCCAGGCCCATATGGGGGCAAGCGGGGTTTCCAGGGCGCCGATCAAGGCTGACTGCGAAGCTGGGACCAGTCTTGTGCCGAGGGTCATGAGGATGGTGGCCGCGGCAAAGACGCTGCCGAAACCAATCAGCCATATGACATCATCGGTCGATGCGGTGAACGGATCAGTCATGACCGGGGCGGCCAGGGCCAGGATGACGGCGCTCAGCGCGCCAGCCAGGACCATCGGCACATCGGGGTATTTGCGGATGAGCACGATGTATGCCGCCATGCCGAGTGTCATCAGGAAAGCCATGCCGTCGCCAAACAGATTCGGGGTTCCAAACGATCCGGTGACCATGATGACAACCCCGGACAACGCAACGATGGCGCCGATGATGTTGGCGCGCCCCGGGCGTTCGCGGATCAGCAACCATCCAAGCAGGGCGGCAATGAAGGGTGCAGTGGCGTAGATGATGCCTACGTTGGCGATGGTTGTGTGTTTGAACGAAGTGATGAAACAGACGGTTGCGGCAGCACCGATGATTGCAGCCGCCCAGCCGGGCGCCCCAAGGCGGCGGAAATCGTGCAGCAGGCCGCGGCCTTGTGACCAGGCGAGATAGGCCAGAATGAAACCGGCGGAAAACACGCCGCGCCAGAACAGGATGGTCCAGACATCGGCACTGACTACCTTGGCGAAGATGCCGGCCGTGCTCCAGATGATCGCCGAGATGGTGACCAGAAAGATGCCGGTGGAACTTGTGTGGGGCGGGGCCAGGGCAGGGCTGGACATGGGCTTGCTTTTGCTGATCAACTCAGCCAGCATCCATAGCTTATCGCTGCTGACAGCATTGAGTCAGCATTCTCAGCCACCGTTACAGGAGATGTCGATGCCAGCGACCCGGCACCCGTTCGATCCGTTGGATGACACGGAAATCGCCAAAGCGGTGGCCATCGTTAAACGCGATGGCGGGCTTGATGGCTCGGCATGGTTCGAGACCATTTCTCTCGATGAACCGCGGCGTGAGGCGGACCCGTCGCGGCGGGCCTATGTGTGCTGCTATGAGCCGACCAGCAATCGCACGTTCGCCGGTGTTGCCGATCTCGATGCGGACAAGCTTGTGGGTTGGCGGCATTTGGAAGGCCAGCAGGCGCGCATTCCGCCGGAGGAATTCGGCATGGCCTGCGATATCGCGCGCGCCGACCCGGAGTTCATTTCAGCATTGGAGATGCGCGGCATTGCCGATCCATCCAAGGTTCTGGTTGAAGGCTGGGCGGCGGGCCATTTCGGTGTGGCGGAGGAAGAGGGCAGGCGGCTGGCTTATGGGCATTGCTGGCTGATGAATGCAGCGGGCGACAATCCCTATGGCCGGCCGATCGCCAATCTGCACCCGGTGTTCGATCTGGCCGCGGGCAAATTGATCCGGATTGACGATTTCGGTGTGATTCCCCTGCCGCCGGATCCAGGGCCGATCCGGCGCGACAATCCACGCCCGGATCTGAAAGAGATCAGCATTTCGCAGCCGGACGGGCCGAGTTTTGCGGTCGATGGTTATGCGGTACGCTGGCAGAAGTGGCATCTGCGGATCGGCTATTCGCTGCGCGAGGGCCTGGTGCTGCATGACATCGGCTACGAGGACAAGAGCCGGGTGCGGCCGATCATGAAACGGGCGTCGATGGCGGAAATGGTCGTGCCCTATGGCGACCCGGCCGGCGGCAATTTCAGGCGCAATGCTTTTGACACCGGCGAGTATGGCATCGGAAACCTGCTCGACAGCCTGACATTGGGCTGCGATTGTCTCGGCCATATCCGCTATTTTGACGTCTGGACGCACGACTGGCACGGAACGCCACGATTGATCAAGAATGCGGTGTGCATGCACGAGGAGGATTTCGGCATCGGCTGGAAGTTCTCGGTGGTGAGTGCCGGACAAACGTCGGTCACCCGCTCGCGCCGGCTGGTGATTTCGTCGGTCTGCACCATCGGCAACTATGTCTACGGCTTCTTCTGGTATTTTTATCTCGACGGGACGATCGGGGTTGAAGTGAAGGCGACGGGAATTCCGTTTCCGACCGGGATTGCGCCGGGCGAGGCATCCACCTACGGGGAACTGGTTGCGCCGGGGGTCGAATCGCATGTGCATCAGCACGTATTCAGTTTCCGCTTCGACATGGCGGTGGACGGCGATCGCAATTCGGTCAAGGAAGTAGATTTTGCCGCCAAGCCCATGGGCGCCGGCAATCTGCATGGCAACGCGGTGGCGATCAATGAAACCCTGCTGGCACGGGAATCCGAGGCGCAAAGGGAGATGAATTTTGGCGCGGCGCGATACTGGAAAGTGATCAATGCGAATTCACTCAACCGGCTCGGCGCGCCGGTCGGGTACAAGCTGGTGCCGGGGGTCAATGCGATGCCGTTTCAGCATCCGGATTCGCCGGTCGGGCGCAGGGCCGGCTTCATGTACAAGCATCTGTGGGTCACGCAGTATGCAGCCGACGAACTCTACCCGGCCGGATGGTTTCCGAACCAGCATGCCGGTGGCGACGGTTTGCCGAAATGGGTTCAGGCGGACCGGCCGTTGGACAATGAGGATATCGTGGTGTGGTACACCTTGAACTATCATCACCTGCCGCGCCCGGAAGACTGGCCGGTGCAACCGACTGTCTACGCCGGGTTCCACTGGATGCCGTCAGGGTTCTTCGATGAAAACCCGGCGATGGATGTGCCATTACGTAATAGGTGAGCAAG
>JAHEJE010000353.1 GCA_024639035.1 Alphaproteobacteria bacterium | reverse complement strand
GTGGCAAGTGATGTCGACATGTTGCTGTTTCCTTCAATAGCCGCGGCTTCACCGTGCGGCCTGTTCCACCCGTTCGAACTGTTCCCAGGCTTTGCGAACGTGGTCGTGCAGCCGCATGGTGTGATCGCGCACCAGCTCGCCGGCCAGCCCGGCGTCGCGCGCTTCGATGGCTTCGATGATGTGCATGTGATCGACGATGGATCGCGCAACCCGGTCCCCCTCGGCCATCGCCCGGGCGCGGATCGCGCGCATGTGGATAAACAAGCCGTCGGCGATGTCTTTCAGCATCGCGCAATGCGACAGTTCCAGAATACGCTGATGAAAGCTGATGTTGGCTTCGGAATATTCATCCAGCTGCGCCTTGGCCTTGTCGTTGGTAAAACCGAACACCATCGCGCGCAGCGAGCCGATTTCCGTGTCGCTGGCCCGCGTCGTCGCCAGACGCGCCGCCATGCTCTCGAGTGCGGCCCAGACGGTCACCATCTCGAGGATTTCCTCCATCGACTTGCGCTTGATGTAAACGCCCTTGCGCGCCACAACCTCCACGAAGCCTTCCTGCTGCAGCCGCGCCAGCGCTTCGCGCAACGGGGTCCGCGAGATACCGAGCTGCTCGGACATCTGGCGCTCGTCGAGGCGCAGATTGGCATCCGGGCTGTAGATGTTCATCGACGTAATGGCATCTTTCAGCACCTCGTAGATGTGCTCCTTGAGGCTGAAATTGTTGCCAACCGGTTTCAGAACCAATTTGCGCGCCATGAATTACGCTTCCCTGGATACGCAATTTAACATTGCCGTTGTCCTTGGTATACCACATACCATAAGCCGCACCGGTGGAGTCGGCAACGGCAATTGCCGAAATCGCCTTAGCCGTTCCACGTTATGGGATGGACGCCGCATCGGGCCCGCCATCGGCCTGCTTGTGAAGCCGACATCGGCGCGCTAAACAGGCCGTCTGCCCGGCCTGATCAACGATGGATTTTCCGAACGTGTCCGACACCTTGAAGATCGCCTTTGCCCAGCTCAATCCGACCGTGGGCGCAACCGCGGCCAACAGTGCCACGGCGCTGGCTGCCCACGCAACGGCTGCAACGGCGGGCGCCGACCTGATCGTTTATCCCGAGCTGTTCATCTCCGGCTATCCGCCGGAAGACCTGGTGCTCAAGCCGGCCTTCGTCGCGGAGTGTTGCGAGGCGTTGGAAAGCCTCATGCCGGCAACCAAGGAGGGTGCGCCGGCCATGCTGATCGGCCTGCCGTGGGCCGAAGACGGCAAGCTTTACAACGCCGTGGCGCTGGTCGAGGACGGCGAGGTCAAGACCCTGCGCTACAAGTACGACCTGCCGAACTACGGCGTGTTCGATGAACGCCGCGTGTTCGATCAAGGTCCGATGCCCGGCCCCATCAGCTTTAAGGGCGTGCGCATCGGCGTGCCGATCTGCGAGGACATCTGGACCGACGAGGTCACCGAATGCCTGGCCGAAACCGGCGCCGAAATTCTTCTGGTGCCGAACGGCTCGCCCTATGAAAGCGACAAGCAGGATGTCCGCCTCAACCTGGTGGTGGCCCGCGTCACCGAGACCGGCCTGCCGCTGGCCTATCTCAACCAGGTCGGCGGCCAGGACGAGCTGGTTTTCGACGGCGCCTCGTTCGCCCTCAACGCCGACCGCACCCCGGCCTTCCAGCAGCCGGCGTTCGTCGAGGACATCATCGTCACCGACTGGACCCGCAGCGATGATGGCTGGCGCTGCCAGCCGCAACCACTGGCCCAGGTGGAAGACCGCCACGCCTCGATCTGGCGCGCCTGCGTGCTGGGGCTGAAGGACTACGTTGAAAAGAACCGCTTCCCCGGCGTGGTGATGGGCCTGTCGGGCGGCATCGATTCCGCCGTGGTGGCGGCCATGGCCGTCGATGCCCTGGGCCCCGAGCGGGTCCACTGCGTGATGCTGCCCTATCGCTACACCTCCGAGGACAGCCTGGCCGATGCCAGGGCCTGCGCCGATGCCCTCGGCGTGCGCTACGACATCGTGCCGATCGCCGAGCCGGTCGAGGGCTTCGAGGCCGCGCTGGCCGGGATGTTCAAGGGCACCGAGCCCGGCATCACCGAGGAAAACCTGCAGTCGCGGGCCCGCGGCACCATCCTGATGGCGATCTCCAACAAGTTCGGGTCGATGGTGCTGACCACCGGCAACAAGTCGGAGATGTCGGTCGGCTATGCCACGCTCTACGGCGACATGAACGGCGGCTTCAACCCAATCAAGGATGTCTACAAATCGGACGTCTACGCGCTCGCCCGTTTCCGCAACCAACAGTACCCGGATGGCATGCTCGGTCCGCACGCCCGGCTGATCCCGGAGAACATCATCACCAAGGCACCGACGGCGGAGCTGCGCGAGAACCAGACCGACCAGGACAGTCTGCCCGAATACGACATTCTCGACGACATCCTGAACGGCCTGGTCGAGAAGGAACGGTCGGTCGACGAACTGGTCGCGCGCGGCCACGATGCCGCGACGGTGGAACGCATCCAGCACCTGCTCTACATCGCCGAATACAAGCGCCGCCAGGCCGCTCCCGGCGTTAAGACCACGTCCAAGAGTTTCGGCCGCGACCGCCGCTATCCCATCACCAACGGTTTCAGGGACAAGGCCGGGCAGGGCGGCAGATGATGATCCTGTCGCCATGCCCGCAGCGCACCTGAGATGACCGCCTCCGATTGGCGCCACAGTGCCGCCTTCATCAACGTCGTTGCCTCCATGGCGATGGTATTCTCGGCCGATATTGCCATCGGTCTGACCTATCCGGTGCTGGCGGTGCTGCTGGAGGCCCGCGGCGTCAGCGAGAGCGCCATCGGCGTCA
>JAHEJE010000352.1:1491-2870 GCA_024639035.1 Alphaproteobacteria bacterium | reverse complement strand
GCCCGCTCGGGTTCGAGGTGATCGACCTTGCGGTCAATCTGTCGGACGGCAGCTACCATTCGGTCGATTCATCGGAAATGGCGTTCAAGCTGGCCGGGCGGCTGGCGATGTCGGAGGGGCTTTCGAAGTGCTCGCCGGTGTTGCTGGAACCGATCGTGGCTGTCGACATCCATGTGCCGAGCGATGCCACGCCGCGGGTCAACCAGATCGTGTCCGGGCACCGCGGCCAGTTGCTCGGCTTCGATGGCCGCGAGGGCTGGCCGGGCTGGGATACGGTGAAGGCGCACATGCCGGAATCGGAGATCAGCGGGCTGATCATCGAGTTGCGCTCGGCAACCGCCGGCGTCGGCACCTTCACCTTCGAGCACGATCACCTGCAGGAACTGTCCGGCCGACTGGCCGATCAGGTCATCGACGGGCGCAAGGAGGAGGCCGCCTGAAGCGCGACCTCGCGCAGGTTTGATTATGCCGTGAATGCGACAGCCGCTAGGGTTCCGATCCTAGTCTGTTTCGGTCTTGTGGCCGGAACGGCCTGTTTCCGGGAAGCGAGAGAAGATGCTGATCAAGAAAATTCACGGCTGGGAAATCCCTGAAGGCCTGGCGACGCCGCAGAACGTGTTTCTCAACCGGCGGCAATTCGTTGCAGCGCTGGGTGTCGGTGCTGCGGCGACGATATCGGGTGGCAGGGTTTGGGGCGCGGCCGATCCGTCGGCGGGTCTGTATCCCGTGCAGGTCAATCCGACGTTCAAGGATCCCGGACGGCCGGTGACGCCCAAGGAAATCAACACGACCTACAATAATTTCTATGAGTTCGGCACCTCCAAGGCGATCTCGTCGGCCGCGCAGGCTCTCGAGGTCCGGCCGTGGGAGATCAAGATCGACGGCGAAGTCGAACAGGAGATGACCATCGCCATCGATGATTTGTTGAAAAAGGTGCAGCTTGAGGAGCGGGTCTATCGCCACCGCTGTGTGGAGGCCTGGTCGATGGTCGTGCCGTGGTCCGGCTTCGCCCTTCGCCATCTGGTCGACATGGCAAAGCCGCTGTCGTCGGCGAAATACGTGCGTTTTGAGACCTTCAACAACCCGGACATGGCGTCGGGCCAGCGCCCGGGTCTGTTCGGCTCCAGCCTGCCGTGGCCCTATGTCGAAGGGCTGACCATGGCCGAGGCCGCCAACGATCTGACCTTCATGGTCACCGGTGCCTATGGCGAGCCGGTGGCCAACTCCATGGGGGCGCCGATCCGGCTGCATATGCCGTGGAAGTACGGTTTCAAGTCGATCAAGTCGATTGTCCGTATGAGCTTCACCAAGCAACGCCCGGTGAGTTTCTGGGAGCAGTTGCAGGCCAGCGAATACGGCTTCTGGGCCAACGTGAACCC
>JAHEJE010000352.1:0-1391 GCA_024639035.1 Alphaproteobacteria bacterium | reverse complement strand
CGAAAGGCCTCTATGGGCTTATACTTAACCAATCGGCAGGTTTTCAGCAACCGGTCTCGGCACATGGGAGCTATGCGAATGACGCATGGCTGGATGACGATGGCAGTTAACGTAAGAGTCCGGATTTTTTTAGCTGTACAGCAAGCCGATCGAGATGATGATCAGGCCGGCCATCGCCCAGTTGAAAACGGCAAGCGCGCGCTCTGATTTCAGGAACCTGGATATCCCGGTGCCAAACAGGCACCAGATGCTGACCGAAGGCATGCTGACGCAAAAGAATGTTGCCGTGACCAGAAGTGTTTCCGACAGATAGTTCGCTCCGCCGGTGGTGAAGGCGGTCAGCGCACTGACGCCCATCATCCAGGCCTTGGGATTGACCCATTGGAACAACGCCGCCTGGAAAAAGGTGAAAGGCCGGCCCTGGGCACCGGCCTGCTTCGGCCTGGCGGCATTGGCAATGCGCCAGGCGAGATAGATCATGTAGGCCGTCCCCAGCGCCTTCAGCACCGTGTGCAGCTGCGGCACGGTTTTGAACATTTCGCCCAGTCCGAAGCCAACCGCCGCGATCATGAAGGTGAAGCCGAGCACGATGCCCAGCATGTGCGGCAACGTTCGCCGGTAGCCGTAGTTGGCGCCGGATGCGGCCACCATGATGTTGTTGGGACCCGGTGTGAACGAGGCAGCGGCAGCAAACCAGAGGAGGGGGATGAAAACGTCAGGCATGGTGCTCGGGTTTTTTTAAGTCAACAAGACTGACCTAAATCCGGTGGCCGATGCAAGCCGATAATTGTGTCCAGGACAATTCTCGCGGATGCGATTGAAGCGGGCAAGCCTGATATATTACCCGCTCACACGATTCGAACCGCGTTCGGGGGAGACTATGGCGGAACTGTTCACGATCGAAAATCTTGCCACGCTGGCCATGCTGACGTTGCTGCAGGCGGTGCTGGGTTTTGACAATCTGTTGTACATTTCCATCGAGTCGAAACGGGTCGAGGCCTCGCAGCAGGCCAGGGTGCGGCGCATCGGCATTGCGCTGGCGATCATCCTGCGCATTGTGCTGCTGTTCGTGCTGATGTCGGCGATTCAGTATTTCCAGGAGCCGTTCGCCGGCATCCATTTGACCGGCATCATTGAAGGCAGCTTCAATGTCCACAGCGTCATCGTGCTGGTGGGCGGCGTGTTCATCATCTACACGGCGGTCAAGGAGATCTATCACATGATTTCGATCGACGATCTGGTGCATGAAGGCGATGGCGCCAGCCGGCGCTCGGCGACGACGGCGATTGTCTGGATCGTGCTGATGAATCTGGTGTTTTCGTTCGATTCCATCCTCTCGGCGATTGCCCTGACCGATGTGTTCTGGGTGATGGCGGCGGCAATCGTGATCT
>JAHEJE010000069.1 GCA_024639035.1 Alphaproteobacteria bacterium | reverse complement strand
TGATCGCCGATCTGACCGAGGAAGGTCAGCGGGTGACGCTGGCGCGCGGCGGCAACGGCGGCTTCGGCAATGCGCGCTTCAAATCGTCGACCAACCGGGCGCCGCGCCATGCCAATCCCGGCGAGGCGGGCGAGGAGATGTGGATATGGCTGCGGCTGAAGCTGATCGCCGATGCCGGGCTGGTCGGCCTGCCGAACGCCGGCAAGTCGACGCTGCTGGCGGCGGTGTCGGCGGCCAGACCGAAGATTGCCGATTATCCTTTTACGACGCTGCATCCGCAGCTTGGCGTGGTGTCGCTCGATGATAACAGTTTCGTGCTGGCCGATATTCCCGGCCTCATCGAAGGGGCGCATGAAGGCGCCGGCATCGGCGACCGGTTTCTCGGCCACATCGAACGCTGCGCGGCGTTGCTGCATCTGGTCGATGCAACCAGCGAGGACCCGGTGGCGGATTACCATACCGTGCGTGGCGAGCTTGAGGCCTATGGCGCGGACCTGATGGACAAGCCGCAGGTGGTGGCGCTGAACAAGACCGATGCCGTCGATGACCAGCGCAACGCTGAGCTGCGGGGCGCACTGGAGGCTGAGACCGGCGACGAGGTGCTGGCGGTTTCAGGCGCGACCGGTGAGGGCGTGCGCGCGGCGATGTTCAGGTTGCTTGAGCATGTCGAAGCGCGCCGGGCGGCGGAACGAACGCCCGAAACGACCGAAGCCGGCGACGGCTGGCAGCCATGACGGCGCGGTTGAAATCGGCGCGGCGGGTCGTCATCAAGGTCGGCTCGGTGCTGCTGGTCGATCAGGCCAGCGGTGCGGTGAAGCGGGACTGGCTGGCCAGCCTTGCAGACGACATCGCGGATTTGCGCAAGGGCGGGGCCGATGTTCTGATCGTGTCGTCCGGGGCCATTGCCATCGGGCGTCGACTGCTCGGGCTGAAGTCGGGTGCCTTGAAGCTGGAACAGAAGCAGGCGGCAGCGGCGGCGGGTCAGATTTCGCTGGCCCAGGCCTGGTCGGCAGCGCTGGGCGATGAGGGCATGACGACCGGCCAGGTGCTGCTGACGCTGACCGATACCGAAGTGCGCCGGCGCTATCTCAATGCCCGGGCGACGCTCAATACCCTGCTCAGGCAGGGGGCGGTGCCGGTGATCAACGAGAACGACACGGTGGCGACGTCGGAAATCCGCTATGGCGACAACGACCGGCTGGCGGCGCGGGTGACTTCGATGATGTCGGCCGATTGCCTGGTGCTGCTGTCGGATGTCGATGGGCTGTACACGGCAGCGCCGGATCAGCCGGGGGCGGAATTTGTGGCGCAAGTCGACCAGATCACGCCGGACATCGTGGCGATGGCCGGCAAGCCCGGGTCCGAAATCGGCTCCGGCGGCATGATCACCAAGCTCGAGGCGGCGCGGATCGCCATGGATGCCGGCGCCAACATGATGATCGCGCCTGGCGCGCCGCTCCATCCGCTGCGGCAGGTGCTCAAGGGCGGGCGCTGCACCTGGTTCGCGGCGGCCCGGTCGCCGGCGGCGGCGCGCAAGCGGTGGATTGCCGGCAGTCTCGTTCCCGGCGGCAAGCTGCATGTCGATGCCGGTGCGCAGGCCGCTCTCGGCCAGGGCAAGAGCCTGCTGCCAGCCGGCGTGACGGGCGTCGAGGGCCAATTCATGCGCGGCGATACAGTCAGCATCATCGGCCCGGACGGTGTCGAGGTGGCGCGCGGGCTGATCGCCTATGACTGTGCCGATGCGGCCAAGATCGCCGGGCAGCACAGCCGCGAGATTGCCGCACTTATAGGCTTTACCGGGCGCAATGAAATGATCCATCGTGACGATCTTGTTGTGATGGATCGCAATGGTTGAGTTCATTCAAGGGGTAACACAGATGAGCCTTGCACATGACACCGGCGATGTCCGCCGCGAGATGCTGGCGCTGGGAGAGGCGGCGCGCGACGCTGCCCACGCCCTGGCGATTGCCCCGGAAGAGACCAAGAACGCAGCCCTTGCGGCAATGGCGGCGGCGATCCGGACAGGCATGGACGACATTCTGGCGGCCAATGCCAGGGACGTCGCGCTGGCGCAGTCGCTGGAGCGCAAGGCCTCGTTTATCGACCGGCTGACGCTCGACCCCGACCGTGTCGAGGCGATGGCTGCCGGGCTAGAGGATATCGCCGGTCTGCCCGATCCGGTGGGTGCGACGATGAGCGAATGGACGCGGCCGAACGGCTTGAAAATCACCCGGGTGCGGGTGCCGATCGGTGTCATCGGGATCATTTATGAAAGCCGGCCGAACGTGACGGCGGATGCCGGCGCCCTGTGCATGAAGTCGGGCAATGCCGCCATCCTGCGCGGCGGGTCGGACAGTTTCCAGTCGTCCGGTGTCATTGTTTCGTGCCTGCAGGCGGGTCTGCGGGCTGCGGGGCTGCCGGAAGCCGCAATCCAGATGGTGCCGGTGCCGGACCGGTCCGCCGTCGGCATGATGCTCGACGGCCTGGATGGCACGGTCGACCTCATCGTGCCGCGCGGCGGCAAGAGCTTGGTCGGGCGGGTGCAGGACGAGGCGCGGGTGCCGGTGTTTGCGCATCTGGAAGGCATCTGCCATGTCTATGTCGATGCTGGTGCCGACACCGACATGGCGCGCGACATCGTGATCAACTCCAAGCTGCGGCGCACGGGGATTTGCGGGGCGGCGGAAACGTTGCTGGTCGATCGGGCCGGTGCGGCCAAGCATCTGGCGCCGCTGGTCGGTGCGCTGCTCGATGCCGAGTGCCGGGTGCGTGGCGACGAGGCGGTGCAGGCGGTCGATGCGCGGGTCGAGCCGGCCAGCGAGGACGACTGGTCGACGGAGTATCTCGATGCGGTCATCTCGGCGCGCGTGGTCGATGGCGTCACGGCGGCGGTGGAGCATATCGCCCACTATGGCTCGCAGCATACCGAGACCATCGTCACCGCCAATGCCAAGAGCGCCGAGCGCTTTCTCAATGAGGTCGACTCGGCCATCGTGCTGCACAATGCCTCGACCCAGTTCGCCGATGGCGGCGAGTTCGGCTTCGGGGCCGAGATCGGTATTGCCACCGGCAAGCTGCACGCGCGCGGGCCGGTCGGCCTGGAGCAATTGACCACCTTCAAGTACCAGGTGCGCGGTACAGGCCAGACGCGGCCCTGACGGCTGATGCCGGTGTTTCGCAACAAGCCCCTGTCGAGCCTGCGGCTGCCGCCGTTCGCCGGCCTGCGCATCGGCCTGTTCGGCGGGTCGTTCAATCCGGCCCACGCCGGACACCTGGCGGTCAGCCTTAAGGCCCTGAAGCGATTGCAGCTTGACCGGGTGTGGTGGATGGTGTCACCGCAGAATCCGCTGAAAGACCCGCGCGAAAACGGCGACTTCGCGGAACGCCTGGCGCGGGCGCAGGACATGGCGCGGCATCCCCGGCTGGTGGTTTGCGATTTCGAGCAGCAGCTGCAAACCCGGACCACGGCCCAGACCCTGCATGCGCTGGGCCCGGTGCTGGCGGCCGGGCGTTTCGTCTGGATCATGGGCGCCGACAGCTTTGCCGGCCTCGAGCGCTGGCACGACTGGCAAACCATCCCGGCGAGGCTGCCGCTTGCCGTGTTCGACCGGCCCGGCTGGTCGTTGAAAGCCCTGAACAGTGTTGCCGCGCGACACCTTGCCGGACGGCGGCTTGATGTCTACGACGCGGGCCTGCTGGCCGACTGCCCGGCGCCGGCCTGGTGTTTCCTGCCGATCCGGTTGCGCCGGGAAAGTTCGACGCGCATCCGTTCAGCGGCAACGGACTGAGCCGGCTGCGACCAATCTGTCCTTGAAACCGGGGCGCGGTTCGACCTAAGCTGCAAGAGTAGACGATTGCGCAATCTGAGGAACGCTGTAAGCAAGGTGATTGCAAACATTCCGACCACCATGGCCTGGCCGCAGACTACTGATCTGCCCGGCCTGCATGAGGAACGACCCCCTGGCAAATGTTGCAAGACAAGGCGGCGCGAAAAAGCGGGCCGCCACGGATGGTTACGTGGCTAAGAGCAAAACCAATCCAAAACTTCTGAAGACCGTCATCAAGAATCTGGAAGACGCCAAGGCCGAAGACATCGTGACCCTTGCTCTGGATGGCAAGGCGGCGCTGGCCGACCAAATGGTGATTGCGTCCGGTCGCTCCAACCGCCATGTGGCGGCGATCGCCGAACAGCTTGGCGAGAAACTGAAGAAGGCCGGCTTCAAGGGCCTCAAGGTCGAAGGCCTGCCGCATTGCGACTGGGTGCTGATCGACGCCGGCGATGTGATCGTGCATATCTTCCGGCCGGAGGTGCGCAGTTTCTACAATCTGGAGAAACTGTGGTCGGCCGATGCGCCTGCCGATCAGGCCGTTCATTAGGGATCGGATCCCGGAAATTGTGAAACTGCACGTCGCTGCCGTCGGCAAGCTCAAGACCGGTCCCGAGCGGGAACTGGCCGAGCACTATTTCTCGCGGGTGGGACAGTTGGCCCGGCAGGTCGGAATTGCGTCGCTGACGGTGACCGAACACGCCGAATCCCAGGCCAAGACCGCCGAGCTGCGCCGCACCGATGAGGCGGCCCGGTTGCTCGGTGCGTGCCCGGCCGCGGCGTTCATCGTCGCCATGGACGAACGGGGCAAGACGCTAACCAGCCAGGAACTGGCCGGCGAGATCGGCAAACGCATCGACATCGGCACCAGCGATCTTGCCTTCCTGATCGGCGGACCCGACGGACATTCAAGCGCCGTCAAGGCCCGCGCCAGCCTGCAGGTGTCGATGGGCCGCATGACCTGGCCGCACCGGTTGGCGAGGATCATGCTGGCCGAGCAAATTTACCGGTCAGTCACTATTTTGCTGAATCATCCCTATCACCGCGGTTGAACCTTGATTCGGCCCCAATGCGGACAACGCCGCAGGTCAGTTATCGCTGGCGCGAGCATGGAGTTTCAATTGAGCCACGGGCCTTTGCACACCTGGATCCTGGCGGCGGCGGTTTGTGCCGTCGTCGCCGGACCGGCCGTTGCCGCCGACAGCGCCAGCGATGCCAGGGTGCGTGGTGAGCTGGATACGGTGCGCGAGCAGATCGTGCGGGCCAAGGCCGACCAGGACAAGCTCGAACGCGAACTGGCGGCGATGCGCGCCGAATCGGCTGTTCTGTCCGGCAAACTGGTCGATCTGGCGGCCCGGCTGCAGAACCGCGAAGCCCTGATCGACGAGAGCGAGCGGCGCCTGGCCCGGCTGACGGGAGAAGAGGATGCCATGCGTCTTGCCCTGATCGTGCAGCGCAAGGCGCTGGGCGAATTGCTGGCCGGGCTTCAGCTGCTGCAGCAAAATCCGCCACCGCCGATCGTGACCCGGCCGGACGATACGGTTTCGGCCATTCGTGGCGCCATGCTGTTCGGTTCCGTCGTTCCGGCCCTCAAGCGCCAGGCCTCCAGGCTGGCTCGCGACCTGACCAGACTTGATGAGGTGCGGGCCCGAATCAGCCATGAACAGAACGAACTCAAGCACAATTTCGCCAGCCTGCAGGACGCCAAGACGGACATGCAAGCCGTTTTGAAACGCAAACAGGGCCTGATCGCCCAGACCGACAAGGAACTGGGTTCAGTCCATACCCGGACCAAGAAGCTCGCCGACAAGGCCAAGTCGCTGAACCAGCTGGTTGCGGCCCTGAAGCGCGAGAAAGCCCGCGCCGCGGCCCGCGATGCGCAGCGCGCCGAGCTTGAGAAAAAGCGGCTGCAGGAGGAAAAACAACGGCTTGCGGCGATCCGCAACAAACCGGCGATGGCGTTTTCATCGGCCAAGGGGCGGATTTCCTACCCGGCGACCGGCACCCGGATCCGCGAATTCGGCGAACCTGACGGCTTTGGCGGGCACACCAAGGGCGTCTCGATCGCGACCCGCAAGGCGGCCCAGGTGACCGCCCCGGCCGACGGCAAAGTGGAGTTTGCCGGCCATTTTCGGTCCTATGGAGAGCTCTTGATCTTGGATGTCGGCGAAGGCTATCATGTGCTGATGGCCGGACTGGGCGAAATCTCGGTGCAGGCCGGACAGTTTATTCGCGCGGGAGAGCCTGTCGGTCAAATGGGAGCCGAGCCTGCTCGCGCAACATTGATCGGTGACCGGCTGGAAACAGCCAAGCCGATCCTCTACATTGAATTTAGGAGAAACGGCGGTTCGATCGATCCCACCCCATGGTGGGCAGGCAACCGCAAAGAGGCGCGCAAGTAATGCGAAAAGATTTTTGGAAGTCCGTCGGATTTGTCGCAGTGGGCGCATTCATGGCGACCGGATTGATGCAGGCGCTTGAAGCGGCCAGTGCATCGAATTCCGATACCTATCGGCAGCTCAACCTGTTTGGCGACGTGTTCGACCGGGTGCGTTCTGATTACGTCGAGGTTCCCGATGAGGAAAAACTGATCGACAGTGCGATCAACGGCATGCTGACGTCGCTCGACCCGCATTCCAGTTTCATGAACGCCAAGCGCTTCAAGGACATGCAGCAGCAGACCCGCGGCGAGTTCGGCGGCCTCGGCATCGAGGTCACCATGGAAAACGGCCTGGTCAAGGTGGTGGCGCCGATCGACGACACGCCGGCGGCGCGGGCCGGGGTCAGGGCCAACGACCTGATTACCCACCTCGACGGCGACCAGGTTCAGGGCCTGACGTTGAATGAAGCGGTCGACAAGATGCGCGGCCGGGTCAAGACGCCGATCGTGCTGACCATCGCACGGCCGGGCGTCGATGAGCCCGTCGAGATCAAGATAGTGCGCGACATCATCCGTGTGCGCTCGGTCAAGTTCGAGGCCGAGGGTGAAAAGGACGGGGCCAAGGATATCGGCTATGTCCGGATTTCCTCGTTCTCCGAGCAGACCCAGAGCGGCCTCGATAAGGCGATCAAGGCGCTTCGGGACGACATCGGCGCCGACAAGATCAAGGGTTACATCATCGATTTGCGCAATAACCCGGGCGGACTGCTCGACCAGGCGATCTCGGTGTCCGACACGTTCATGGAACGCGGCGAGGTGGTCTCGACGCGCGGCCGCAATTCGAGCGAGACCCAGCGCTACAACTCGCAGGAAGGCGATGCCACCGACGGCAAGCCGGTGGTGGTGCTGATCAATGGCGGTTCGGCTTCGGCTTCTGAGATCGTCGCCGGGGCGCTGCAGGATCACAAACGCGCCAAGGTCATCGGCACCCGGTCGTTCGGCAAGGGTTCGGTGCAGACCATCATTCCGCTCGGCTCGCAGGGCGCCATCCGCCTGACCACCGCGCGCTATTACACGCCGTCAGGTGCGACCATCCAGGCTCGCGGCATCGTCCCCGACATCACGATCGAAAACGATCTGCCGGAGGACCTGAAGAAGTCGGCTGCCGCCCGCAAGGCGCGCGGTGAATCGAGCCTGCGCGGCCACCTCAAGAACGAGAGTGGCGATGAGCAATCCGGTTCATCGGCCTATGTGCCGGCGGACAAGGAAAAGGACCTTCAGCTCAAGGCCGCCATCGACCTGCTCTATGGCCGAGAGGTCAAGGCCAGGGTGGAAAGCGATACCACGGAGCCGGCGACGTCGAACAACTAACCCGCGGCTAGATCGTGTCGGTCGGCGCCGGCTCACATTGAGCGCACGGGTTACTTGGCCTGAATCGTCTTGAGATACTCGATCATGCCCTGGATGCGCAGGCTGACGATGATTTCCGATGTGATCTCATCGGCGCCCTCGGCATCCTGGGTGCGGGCAATGAACTTGAACCAGTTGCCCCAGATCGGCATGTCGCGGGTGCCATGACCCATCAGTTCCTCGCGGCCGTCGATGACCTTCTGCACGCGGTCCTCGGGGAAGGTGCCGCCATTGGCCTTGGCCAATTGGGTGAGATCACTGGGGTTGGTCACCAGGTCCTTGGCCACCGGGCCGTCGCCGATGCCGGTGCGGCCATGGCAGACGGCGCAGTAGGTCATGAAATCGGCCTCGGCGGAAATGATGATCTCCTTGGGCATTTCTTGCGCGCCAAGCCCGCCGCCCGACATGCAAACAACGACAGCTGCGGCAACCATTGCCTTGCGCAGAGAAAGTTCCATTCGTGCATCTCCCATTGAGGACCGAAGCGGCATAGTGCGCTGAAATTGTAGCCGCGCCAAGGCGGCAAACGTTTGTCCTCGATCAATTCGCACGATCCCGCGGGGTGGGCTCCCGGCGTGTTGCTTTGCCGCGGTCGGCCCCGCATAGTCGGTGCTTGTGCATTTCACTATTGCAAGCCCATGCCACCTGCCCAACCTCACGCCCGCAACGACATCCTGCCCGGTATCGCCTGGATGGTGCTGACCGGGATCCTGTTCGTTTTCGTCACCGGCATCGTGCGCTATCTCGGGTCCGACATGCCGGCCATCGAGGCGGCGTTCATCCGCTATGCCATCGGGTTGGCGCTGCTGACGCCGGTTCTGCTGCAGCAGCGCCCGCGGCTGCCGCGCGGGCGCAAAATGGCGATGTTTGCCGCGCGCGGCCTGGTGCACGGCGTGGCGGTGATGCTTTGGTTCTTCGCCATGGCGCGCATCCCGATCGCCGAGGTTACGGCGATCGGATACACCTCGCCGATCTTCGTGACCATCGGGGCGGCACTGTTTTTGGGTGAGCGGCTGCAACTGCGCCGGATGGCGGCGATCATCGTCGGCCTTGCCGGGACCTTCGTGATCCTGCGGCCCGGGTTCAACGAACTTTCCCTCGGGCAACTGGCGCAGTTGACCGCAGCACCTCTGTTTGCGGCTTCTTTCATCATTGCAAAAATACTCACCCGCGATGAAAACCCGGCTTTCATCGTCTACATGCTGTCGGTGTTCTGTACGCTTGTGCTGTTGCCCGGGGCGATCGTGCAATGGCGCACGCCTACGCCTGAGGAGGTGTTCTGGCTGGCCATGACCGCGGTGTTCGCCACCGCCGGCCACTACACCCTGACCAAGGCGTTTCACGCCGCACCGATCACCGTGACCCAGCCGATCGGCTTTCTGCAGCTGGTGTGGGCGGCATTGCTCGGCCTGGTCATGTTCGGCGAGGCGCTGGACCCCTTTGTCTTCCTCGGCGGAGCGATTATTATCGCGGCTGCAACCTATATCTCTCACCGCGAAGCCAAGGTGGCGCGAAATCAAATGACACCGCCGCCGCCGGCGACCAAAATGTGACCTACGAATGGAGGCCCCGAATGACAGTTGCCCGGACCACCGGCGTTCATCACATCACCCTGAATGGGGCCGACCGCCAGACCTCGATCGATTTCTGGCAGGGCATTCTCGGCATGCCGTTCGTGTTCGAGCAACCCAACCTCGATGATCCCGAGACCAACCATCTCTACTTCGATCCTGGCGACGGGCGCCTGATCACCATCTTCACCCGCGAGAACCTGGCGGCCGACCGCAGCCCCAATCCCAACGGCATCGGCAATCTGCATCACCTGGCTTTCGCCGTGGAGCGGGCGGTGTACGATGCTGCCGTTGCCAATCTGAAGCAGGCCGGCTTTGCATCATCGGGGGAGGTCGACCGCGGGTTCATGGACTCGATCTATTTTCGCGATCCGCTGGGGCAGCTGATCGAACTGGCCTGTTACAAATTCGTGCCGCCGGAAGGCTTCGATCATGCCCAGGTTCTGGCTGAAGCGCACAAGATCCGGCTGGCCGCGGGCGATTACAACATCACCGTGAAACATCTCGATGCCGCCTCGGACGCACTCTCGGCGGCCTGATGCAAATATTTTGCGATATGTGATGTTCGTCACATCCATCCACTGCCGGGCGGGGTAGTTTGATCATCAAGTTAAGTCACTGATCTGGACACCCCAACGAAACACCAGATGAAAATGACATTTACCACTCCCTCCTCGTAATGGCTCCGCCGCGGTGATCCCTCCCCACCGCGCCGGGGCTTTTTTTTGAACGCGTTGTGCCCGATGGGGGCCGGCAGCGGCCCGCGCCGCCGCCGATGCAAAGCGCTTAGAGCACTTTTCGATCATACGGGATCACTTGACCGGATTTCCGCGTCTGCTGGCTAGGCATGGTCGGCGCGGCGGTCTGGTTGACCGCAAGCCGAGCATGGTGACGTCCAGAAGGCGCGGAAATCCGGCCTGCGGTGGGCCAAATTCGCCCATCTGGTGCGTTGCAGCGCTTGCCCGATGCACCGCATCGCGCTGCGCACTGCGCCTGCCATATGAACGAATTTGGCTCCATCAAGTGATCCCGTATGATCGAAAAGTGCTCTAGCGGCTTGTGCCCTCACAGCATGTCCAGCCGGCGGAGACATCTCCGCCGGTTTTCCATTGCGACCTTGCGCCACCAGCAGAACGAGAAATGGCCTGCATCTGTCGTGCCCGCGGGCCTATAGTGTGAACCCGCAAGTGACCGTACCGAGCACAATGAGGACAAGCTGAGATGACCAGGGCCCGTGCCATCGTGATGACCGCCGTCGGCGGTCCGGAGGTTCTCGAGCAACGTGACATCGAACTGGCATGGCCGGGCAGCGGCCACGATGTTCTCGTCAAGCTGCATGCCGCCGGTGTCAACCCGGCCGATACCTTCTTTCGTGCCCTCGGCACCTATGTCGAGGGTCCCGGCCCGATCGTCCTCGGCCATGACGGTGCCGGCGTCGTCGAGGCGGTGGGTGACAAGGTGAGCAGTGTCAAGCCGGGCGACCGGGTATGCTTTTGCAATGGCGGCATCGGT
>JAHEJE010000068.1 GCA_024639035.1 Alphaproteobacteria bacterium | reverse complement strand
GCTGCAGCTCAAGTCCTGGTACCGGCGCTTCAGGCCAGTCGCTTTCGGTACTGCGATCCTGATCCCGGTTCTTGCCTATGCCGGTTTTGCCGTCGCCGGCCGCGAGGTTCGGCTGATCCAGGACTGGCAGCAGCCGCTGAACGACAGCCAGTACGGCCAGTTGCTGGAGATGATGAACAGCTCATGGTGGGCCTATGTCGCGCTGCTCGCCGCGATCATCCTGTTGCACCTGGCAGTGGCGGCGCAGAGAAAGTTCAAACCGGCGATCCGCATTACCTACCCAGGCGATCAGCGCGTACCGGCAATCGCCGGCGCAACACTGCTGGAGACCAGCCGGGCGTATGGCATACCGCACGCCTCGGTCTGTGGCGGGCGGGCGCGCTGTTCGACCTGCCGGGTGCGCATCCTCGACGGCATCGGCAACCAGCCCGGTCCCGATGAGCGCGAGAGCGCCGTTCTCGAACGGGTCGGCGCGACAGCCAATGTTCGCCTCGCCTGCCAGTTGCGCCCGGTCGCCGACCTGTCCGTCGTCCCGCTGCTGCCGGCCCATCGCACCAGCGATGCATCGGTGCAGACGCTGGACAAATACTTCTGGGGCGTTGAGCAGGAAGTCACCCTGCTGTTCGCCGACATTCGCGGTTTCACCCAACTCTCCGAGCAGCACCTGCCCTATGACGTGGTGTTTGTTCTCAACCAGTATCTGGCCAACATGAGCCAGGCGATCGCCGATGCCAATGGCTATGTCGACAAGTTCATGGGCGACGGCATCATGGCGATTTTCGGCATGGACAAGCCGGTCGCCGAGGGCGCCCGCGATGCCATCGCCGCCGCCAGGGCGATGTCCGGCGTGCTCGATGCCCTCAACATGAGCCTTAGATCGCAGATCGAACACCCGTTCCGCATCGGCATCGGCATCCACACCGGCGTGGCGATACTGGGCCGCATCGGCGTCATCAGCGGCACCGGCGCCGGCGAGCGGGTGACCGCCCTTGGAGACACCGTGAACGTCGCCAGCCGATTGGAATCCGCCACCAAGGAGCATCAGGTGGAATTGCTGGTATCGGCCGAAACCCTGCAGGCCGCGGGCTATCAGCCTGACGACGGCGAAATGCGCGAGATCACTCTGCGCGGCAAGTCCGGCCCGATGTCGGTGATCGCCAAGCCGCGCGCCTTGCAACTGCAGATGCCCGAGCGGTGATCAGTCGCGCCGGTAGAGATAGTATCGGCCCTCGCGTGCCCCGCCCGGCAGTGCCACGCTCTGTGTTCCAGCAATGTCGAGCGGCAGGTCGCTCATCACGATGGCGCCGGGTGCCAGGCAGGCCGGCAGATTGGCGCTGACCAGTGCCGCCATAACCTTGTTGCCCTCCCGGTCGAACGAACCGACATCGGAATGGGCCAGAACGACCTGGCCGGGAAACTTCGCCGCCATCTCCGGCAGCGTCTGCGCCATCTCGCCGATCACCAGTTCATGCGCCTGCGGCGTGCAGTCGGGATAGGCATTCATGGCCCGGTCGAAGGCGAACATGTCCCGCTCCGGCATGTGATGCCGCATGTGATTGAACGTCCGGCCCAGGCCCAGCCCGATTTCGAACACCACCCCAGGCATTGCCGCGATTTCCTGGAAAGCCCAAGCAAAGCAGGCGTGTTGCGCCTCGAGTCGATAAAGTACTTTCTCAAGTCTTGTGGGCATAGTTTTTACTGTTTTCAGTGTTATGGTGGGAGGCGCCGGTAATCCCTGATCCGGCGGAGGACGGTTGTTTTTGCTATCACAGCAAGTTGCAGTGGCGAAACAATAAAATTTGCGTGCGGGGGTTGCGCCCCTGGCCGCGGAATTCGTAGGCTTGCCGGCAAGGGCCGAGGAAGGACTGCGAGCAAGAGGGTTTGGAGCAGCGTGCATGGCGCGTGACGACTTTTTTGTGAGGTTCTGGGGAGTGCGTGGCAGTATTCCATCGCCCGGTTCCCATACGGCAGGCTATGGCGGCAACACGCCGTGCCTTGAAGTGCGTTGCGCAGATCATCTTCTGGTGTTCGATGCCGGTTCCGGCGCCCGCCGGCTGGGCAACAGCCTGACCCAGGCCAGCGACACCGGTTCGCTCGACCTGTTCTTTACCCATTGCCACTACGATCACATCGAGGGCCTGCCGTTCTTTTCACCGCTGCACGACAAAGGCTGGAATATTCGCATGTGGTCCGGCCATCTGGCGGCGCCGATGGATACCGAGACGATGGTCGCCCAGTTCATGGAGCGCCCGTACTTCCCGATCGGTCCGGACTGCTTCCGGGCAGCGGTGACCTATCGCGACTTCACGCCGGGCAAGACCTTGCATCCGCAACACGGCATCGAGGTCCGCACCGCCGTTCTCAACCACCCCGACGGCGCCGTTGGCTACCGGGTCGATTATCGCGGCCGTTCGATTTGTTACGTGACTGACACCGAACATGTGCCCGGCAAGCCGGACAAGGCGGTGCTGGATTTGATTTCCGGTGCCGACATCGTGATCTACGATTGTGCCTACTCCGATGAGACCTTCAGCAAGTATGTCGGCTATGGTCACTCCACATGGCAGGAAGGAATACGCTTGTGCGAGACCGCCAATGTCGGACAGTTCGTAGTCTTCCATCATCTGCCGGGCCTGCGCGACGAAGCCCTCGACAGGATTGCTGCCAGTGTCGAATCGATGCGGCCGGGAAGCCTTGTGGCCCGCGAAGGCCTTGTGCTGCGGCCCGGCGCATGAGCGGCTGAGCAAAACCCCATGTCGAATTCCACCGCGCTCGCGGATGTTCTGAGAGACGCCGCCGGGCACCAGACTCTCAGCCTGCCCGCCCGCACCCTGAAGACCATCGCGCGCAACGAGAATTCAAGCGAAGTCCTCATCAAACTGATCCAGCTTTTCGTCGTGGCGATCTGGGCCGCGCTCTACCTGATTGCGCCGAAGACCGACATCGGCACCGAGTTTTCGCCGGTGCCTTATGCGCTCGCTGCCTACTGCCTGCTCAATGTGGTCGGCCTGGTCTGGGCCCTGAAGAAGGGCCTGCCGAATTGGGCGGTCTACTGTTCGATCGTGATCGACATCGCCATGCTGATGGTGCTGATCTGGAGTTTCCACATCCAGTACCGCCAGCCGGCGTCGTTCTATCTCAAGGCGCCGACGCTGCTCTACATCTTCATTTTCATCGCCCTGCGCGCGCTTCGGTTCGAGGCCCGCTTCGTCATCGCCGCCGGACTGTCCGCCGCCGTTGGCTGGATCGCCATGACGCTCTATGTCGTTTACGCCGACCCCGTCGACGCCATGATCACCCGCGACTACGTGCACTACATGACCACGAATTCGGTGCTGATCGGTGCCGAGGTCGACAAGATCCTGTCCATACTCTTCGTTACCTTCATCATTGCGCTGGCGCTCAAGCGGGCGCGCGTTTTGCTTGTCACCTCGGTCAGCGAGCAGATGGCGGCAAGGGACCTGTCGCGATTTTTCGACGAGTCGGTGGCGCGCCAGATCACCGGGGCCGATCGTCGCGTGGAGTCGGGCGAAGGCGTTCGTCGCGATGCCACCATCCTGTTCGTCGATATCCGCGGCTTCACGTCGATGGCGGCGCAACTCGATGCGACCAGGGTCGTTTCCATGCTGTCGGAGTATGAAAAGCGTATCGTGCCGATCATCCAGCGCCACGGCGGCACCATCGACAAGTTCCTTGGCGATGGCATCATGGCGACGTTCGGTGCGGTCGTGCCGAGCGACACCCATGCAGCCGATGCCCTGCGCACCATAGATGACATTGCCGAAGACGCCCGGCACTGGCTGGACATCCCGGTTCTGCGCCGGATCAAGCCGGAAAACGTCAATGCCGCCGCCGCGGCGGGGCCGATCGTGTTTGGCGCTCTCGGTGGTGAAAACCGGCTCGAATACACCGCCATCGGTGCGGCGGTGAACCTGGCCGCGAAACTGGAAAAGCACAACAAGACAGTGCAGTCGAAGGCCCTGACCGACCGGGCCACATTCGAGCTGGCGCAAGCGCAAGGGTATCAGGGCAAGCCGGTTGACATCGTCCGGTCCAGCTCGATCGAGGCCTTCGGCGAACCCCTGGAATTGGTCAGGCTGAAAGTATAGCGCCGTTCTGCGTCAACTGCGATGCCCTGCACCAGATGGCGCCGGGATGTCCGGTTGTTGCATCGAACAAACCCTCAAGGAAGTTCCACGCCGTTGCATCGTGAACCAGATGGTGGGCGAGCACGCCGACCGGAGCGTTCTCTGCATCCCGGGCCTGCGCCAGCAGTTTGACCAGTTCGCGCACCAGCCATTCGGGATCGCGGCCGCCTCTGCTGGCCTTCCAGTCGATGATGTCGAGGTGCGTGTTGAGTTGCACAAGTCCCTCGACGTTGCCGGCTTCGTTCGCCGCGCCGAACGTCGACAGGGCGCCAAACCCGAGTTCGGGCAACTGTTGCACCACGTCCGGGGCAATACGGTTCCACGGCGGCACCAGGATGTCGCCGGCCGACGGCCCGCACAGCTCCTGCAGCCGCCCGAGAGACCACGACAATTCCCGGCACACCGCGGCCACCGGATGTGCCCCGCCCAGCTCGATCGACTTCTGCCCGGCCGCAGCGTGGCTGCGATGCCGGTAGCCATGCACCGCGGCATCGAGCAGCGGATTGTTTGCGATGAACTGCCCGAGCTGGCGCGTCGCCGGCTTCGGCACCACCGCCAACAGCATCGGTACGGCGAAGCGGTCCGCCAGCTCCGCCAGCCGCACCAGGGCCTCGGTCGGTTGTGTGGCATCATCGTCGCGAAACCACAGCCTTGCCTGCAGGCCTGCCGAAGCCCAGCAGTCAAGCTCGTCGCTGAGGGAAGAAAACACGGGTGGCGATATCTCTCGTCAGGCCAATAACTCAGTCTTGCCGATCATGTCGACCGCACGTTTCAGACCTTGATCGAGTATCCCGGCAGCCACGTCAATAGAGCGCTCGTTGTGAACGAAAGCCCGTGCTGCCGACCCCAGCCGCGCGCGCAGGCGCCCGTCGCCGATCAGCCGGTCCAGATTGTTCGCCAGGCCGGCCGCGTCGCCCAGGCTCGAAAGCAGTCCCGTGGTCCCGTCGACGACGACGCTCGGAACCCCCCGGTTGTCGACGGCCGCCACCGGCAGCCCGCAGGCCTGCGCTTCCAGATAGGCCAGCCCGTAGGCCTCGCCGATACCCGGCCACACGAAAATGTCGTGGCAGGCAAGTTGTTGCGCCAGCCCGGTACGGTCAAGTTCGCCGGTGAACGTCACCCGGTCTGCGAAATGCCCCGAGAACATCGATTGCACCATCTGGCGTTCCGATCCGTCGCCGATGACGGTCAGGGTCCAGTTCGCCTCGCACAGCATACCGAGCACCTGGGCCAGCAGCCGGTAACTTTCGACCTTCACACCCGGCCGCATCATCGCCACGCTGACCAGCCGGACCTTGCCGCCATTGTCGGTTTCGGCGGCCTGCAACCCTGTCGCATCAATGAATGGCGGCAGGTCGCACAACCGCTCGGGCGCAACGAAACGCGACAGACCCTCCCGGTCGACCGGTGTCAGGCAGAAGTTGATCTGGGCTTCGGAGATCGCCGATTTCACCCGCGCCTGCAGCTTGGCCCAGTCATCGAGATCGCGCTTGCCGGCATAGGACGCTTCCGCCGTGACATAGGGGATGCCCCTGGCGCGGGCCAGCTCCGGTCCAATCAGGTCGGGTGCCTTGTAGTACGGATGATAGGTGAACCACAGGTCCGGCAACCGGTCCTGGGTCCGCGCGGCCCAGCCCACCGAAATCCGGTGCTGCTCGGCCTCGGCCTCGGCGAACAGCGCGTGGTCGGTCGCCCGCCGGGTGAAGCTCCTGAACCGCGAAACGATCTCCACCTCGTGCCCGGCGAGTTGCATGGCCCGCATCAACAGGTTGGCCATCAGCCGATCGCCCGACGGCACGGCGTGATCGGGCGGTTTCAGCGGTGCATAGAAGGCAACTCTCATGACCGGCTCAGGTTTGTTACGTAGCCCGGATCATAACCCCGTTTTGCGTAATGCGAAGTCTTTTGTACGTCTCGACAAGCTTGGTCGGCGATGGTACCAATTTCCCGGGTGAATGGGGCAGGGGCGAACTCTGCGCGAGTAGATGAGCTGACTATTGGAGGGGAAGTGCGCGCGTGGATGGTTCGCCATCGCAAAATCTGCTTCAGGTCGAAGACCTGCGCATCTCGTTCACGTTGCAGTCTGGCCGGTTGGAAGTTGTCAAAGGTGTCAATTTCCGCGTAAGGCCGGGCAGTGTCGTCGCGTTGGTGGGGGAATCGGGGTCCGGCAAGTCGGTCTGCGCTCAATCGGTCATGGGCATCCTGCCGCGGGCAGGGGGCGTGACCGGAGGCCGGATTCTGTTCGATGACCCGGCCACCGATGAGCCGCCGGTCGACATTGCATCGTTCTCGCCTGACGGTCCGCAGATGCGCCAATTGCGCGGCGGCCGTATCGCCATCATCTTCCAGGAACCGATGACGTCGCTGTCGCCGCTGCACACCGTCGGCGATCAGATCGAAGAGGCCCTGCGCCTGCATCAGCAGGTCGAGTCCGAGGCCTGTCGCGCCCGCACCGAGGAGATGCTGGGCCTCGTCGGCTTTCCCGACCCGGCCCGCGCCTATGACATGTACCCGTTCGAGTTGTCCGGTGGCCTGCGCCAGCGCGCGATGATCGCCATGGCGCTGATTTGCCGGCCGGCGCTGCTGATAGCCGACGAACCGACGACGGCGCTCGATGTCACGATCCAGGCGCAGATTCTGAAACTGCTCAAGGAGCTTCAGGACAAGCTCGGCATGGCCATCCTGCTGATCACGCACGACCTCGGCGTGGTGGCGAACATGGCCGACGAGGTCATCGTGATCTACCACGGCGAGATCATGGAGGCCGGTCCGGTCAAGGAGATCTTCGCCAACCCCAAGCACGAATACCTCAAGGCCCTGCTGGCCGCGGTCCCGCACTTCGACATGCACGAGGGCGAGCGGCTGAAATCCCTGCGCGAAGTGAAGGTCGACGCCGCAACGATCCTGGACCGCGAACCGGTCGCGGCGGCACGGCAGACCGACCAGCCGATCCTTGAGGTCGACCGCCTGGCAAAGAGTTACACCACCCGCAAGTCAGGCTGGTTCTTCGCCGCCGGCGAGGAAACCAGCGTCAAGGCCGTCGACAATGTGTCCTTTGCCATCCGGCCGGGCGAATGTTTCGGCCTCGTCGGTGAGAGCGGCTGCGGCAAGACAACCGTGTCGAAGCTGATCATGCGGGCCGTCACCGCCGACAGCGGTTCGGTGATCTTCCACGGCAAGAACGGAGAACAGGACGTCCTGGCGCTTGACGACCGTGACCTGAAGCAGTTCCGTACCCGCATGCAAATGGTGTTTCAGGACCCGTTCTCCTCGCTCAGTCCGCGCATGACGGTATCGAACATTCTGCGTGAGCCGTTGGAGATCCACAACATCGGCGACGACGCATCGCGCACCGGCCGCATCAAGGAACTGATGCAGGTTGTCGGCCTCGATCCCAGATTCCTCAGTCGCTACCCGCACAGCTTTTCCGGCGGCCAGCGCCAGCGCATCGGCATTGCCAGGGCCCTGGCGCTCAACCCGGAGTTCCTCATCTGCGACGAGCCGGTGTCGGCGCTCGACGTTTCGGTCCAGGCCCAGGTCCTCAATCTGCTGAAGGACCTGCAGGCCCAGCTCGGCCTGACCTACCTGTTCATTTCCCATAACCTGGCGGTTGTCGACTACATGGCCGACCGCATTGCGGTCATGTGCCGGGGCCGGATCGTCGAGACCGCGCCGCGCGAGGTACTGTTTCGTTCGCCGATCCACCCCTACACCCGCTCGCTGCTTGCCGCGGTTCCCTATCCCGATCTGTCGCGGCCACTTGAATTTGCCTCATTGCGTCTTGAGGGCGCCTCCGATATGTCGGAATGGGCGCCGCAGTTTCGCGAGGAGCCGGGCGATGCCGGCCGCCTGAAGCATGTAGAAGTCACGCAGGGCCACTATGTCCTTGCACGTGACCAGGCTGATTTGAGGGAGTTGACGCAATGAGGACGCTTTTGGCGGTTGCGTATGGTCTTGTCCTGCTGGCCCTTCCGGCCGGGGCCTTTGCCGACGGTTACATTGAAACACCGAGCCTGGAACAAAAGGTCAAGAACGGCGAGTTGCCGCCGGTCGCCGAACGCCTGCCGCAGACGCCGCGGGTCATCGACATGACCGCACTGGGACGCGAGCCCGGTCGCCATGGCGGCAGGATCCGGATGTTGATGGGCAAGCAAAAAGACATCCGTATGATGACCGTCTACGGCTATGCCCGCTTCGTCGTCTTCAACGAGAATTATGAGTTGGTGCCGGACATCCTGGAAAGTGTCGACAACGAGGAAAACCGCGTCTTTACCTTTCATCTGCGCAAGGGCCACAAATGGTCGGACGGGCATCCCTTCACCTCTGAGGATATCCGCTATGTCTGGGAAGATGTCCTCAACGACGAGGAACTGGGCGCCGGCGGTCTTCCCGCACAACTGATCGTCAACGGCAGGGGGCCGCAGTTCGAGGTCATCGACGAAACCACCGTCCGTTTCACCTGGCAGGACCCGAACCCGGAGTTCCTGCTGGCCCTTGCTGCCCCGCGGCCGATCTTCCTGGCCATGCCCGCCCACTACATGAAGCAGTTCCACAAAAGGTATCAGACTGAAGAAAAGCTGAAGGAACTTGCCGCCGAGACCGGCGCCAGGAACTGGCGCGGCATGCACATTCGCCAGGGCCGCCAGTACCGCCCGGAAAATCCCGATCTGCCGACCCTGGACCCATGGCACAACATCATAAACCCGCCGTCGGAGCAGTTCGAATTCGCCCGCAACCCTTACTTTCACCGCGTCGATGAGAACGCAAGGCAGTTGCCCTATGTCGACAAGGTGGTGATGTCGATGGGGTCGACCGCACTGGTGCCGGCAAAGACCGGCGCCGGCGACAGCGATCTGCAGGCGCGCTATCTGCGCTTCGACAATTTCACCTTCCTCAAGGAGTCCGAAAAGCAGGGCAAGATCAAGGTCAGCCTGTGGCGCGACGGCAAGGGCTCGCAACTTGCATTGTTGCCCAATCTCAACGTCGATGACGAGAACTGGAAGCCGGTCGTGCGCGATGTCCGTTTCCGCAGGGCCCTGTCGATGGCCATCGACCGCGAGGAGATCAACCAGGCGGTCTATCTCGGTCTGGCCCGCGAGAGCGCCGATACCGTGATCGAGGACAGTCCGCTGTTCAAGCCGGAATACCAGGAAGCCTGGTCGCAGTACGACCCCGATGCGGCCAACCGGCTGCTCGATGAGATGGGCATGGACAAACGCAACGATGACGACGTGCGCCTGCTGCCGAACGGGGCGACTGCCGACCTGATCATCGAAACCGCCGGCGAGAGCACCGAGCAGACCGACTTGCTTGAGCTGATTGCCGACCATTTCACCGAGATCGGCATCAAGGCTTTCATCAAGACATCGCAACGCGACATCCTGCGCAAGCGGGTGTTCGCCGGCCAGACCGTGATGTCGGTGTGGTCCGGGCTCGACAATGCCGTGGTGACCTCGCAGATGAGCCCGCGCGAGATTGCCCCGAGCGCCGAAGACCAGCTCCAGTGGCCGCGCTGGGGCAACTACTACCAGACCGGTGGCAAGCTCGGCGAGGAACCCGAGTTGCCGGAAGTCAAGGAACTGGCGAAGCTGGCAGAAAGCTGGGTGGTTGCAAAAGACAGCGCCCAGCGCGCCGAGATCTGGCACAAGATGCTCGCCATCTACACCGACCAGGTCTTCTCCATCGGAACCGTCAACGGCGTGCGCCAGCCTGTCGTGGTCGCCACCAACCTGAAGAATGTTCCCAAAGAGGGGGTCTTCAGCTTTGCCCCTGGCGCCTATTTCGGCATGTATGGAATGGACACCTTCTGGATCGATGGTGAATAGGCGATGATCGGCTACATCATCCATCGCATACTGGTGATGATACCGACATTGCTGATTATCAGCGCCCTGGTGTTCGCCATCATCGAACTGCCGCCGGGCGACTATTTCGAGACCTACATCGCTGAACTGGTTGCCCAGGGCGAAAGCGTCGATTCCCGCCGCATCGAGTTCCTGCGCGAGGAATACGGCTTCGACAAGCCGCTGATCGAGCGCTACTTCCTATGGGTCTGGGGCATGCTGCACGGCGACTTCGGCTACTCTTTCGAGTACGAACTTCCGGTGTCGGATGTCGTCGGCGACAGACTGTGGCTGACCATCCTGCTGTCGGTCGTCACCATTGCGTTCACCTGGCTGGTGGCCTTTCCGATCGGCATCTATTCGGCGACCCATCAGTACAGCTGGAGCGATTACGGCCTGACCTTCGTCGGGCTGCTCGGACTGGCGACGCCCAACTTCCTGCTTGCCCTGGTGTTCCTGTATTTCGCCAACATCTGGTTCGGCGTATCGATCGGCGGCCTCATGGACGCCGAATATCTCAACCAGCCGATGAGCTGGGCGAAGTTCAGGTCTGTTCTCGAACACCTGTGGGTTCCGGTCCTCATCATCGGCACCGCGGGAACCGCGGCGATGATCAGGCGCCTGCGCGCCAATCTTCTCGATGAACTGCAAAAGCAGTACGTCACCACCGCCAAGGCCAAGGGGCTGCATCCGTTCAAGGCGCTGATGAAGTATCCCCTGCGCATGGCGCTGAATTTCTTCATCGCTGACATCGGC
>JAHEJE010000351.1 GCA_024639035.1 Alphaproteobacteria bacterium | reverse complement strand
TTTGGCCCATTCCGGGCTGCTCGGGGTGGCCATCGGGCTGTTCTTCGGCATCGACACAACGCTCGGGGTGATTGCCACCTGCCTGATCATGGCGCTGCTGCTGCTGGTGCTGCAGCGGCAGCGGGTGCTGGCGTCGGATACGCTGCTTGGCATCCTGTCGCACGGCAGCCTGGCGCTCGGGCTGATCGTCGCCAGTGTCATGACCTGGGTGCGGTTCGACCTCACGGCGTTGCTGTTTGGTGACATTTTGACAGTCAGCGAAGCGGACATTGCCTGGGTGTGGCTCGGCGGGGCGGTGGCGCTGGGCATCGTCGCCTGGCTGTGGCGGCACCTGCTGGCGGTCACCGTGCATGAGGAACTGGCGATGGCGGAAGGCGTGCCGGCACGCAAGGTCGAGGTCGGCTTCATGCTGCTGATCGCCTTTACCATCGCCATTGCCATGAAGATTGTCGGCATTCTGCTGATGACGGCGCTGCTGATCATTCCCGCTGCTGCGGCGCGCAAGCTGGCGGCGACGCCGGAGGGCATGGCCGGGATTGCCGCCGGGCTCGGCGTCATTGCCGTGGTAGGCGGGCTGATGCTGTCGGCTGAGATCGATTCACCGTCCGGGCCGTCGATCGTCATCATGGCGTGCGCGCTGTTCGTGATCACGCTCCTGGTGCCGGGCAGGGTGCACGGAGGGCGGTAAGCGGCACGGTTCTTGCTCCGCTTTTCGGGCAACACAGCCGAGGATGCCCGAATGCCTGCAGCCACACCGTCCGCCGCCCGGATGACACGGATGACGTCGCTTGATATTTTGCGGCTGTTATCTGCCCTTGCGGTGCTGTTTTTCCACTATCTCTACCGGGGTGCGCAGACCGACAAGAGCTTCCTTGCGACGGGCTATCCCGAACTGGCCGAATATGGGATTTTCGGCGGGTATGGCGTCGTTCTGTTTTTCATCATTTCCGGGTTCGTGATTTCCTGGTCGGCCGAAGGGCGCAGTTTTTCCCAGTTCTGCATCGCCCGATTTGCCCGGCTCTATCCGGGCTATGTGGCGTGCATGACACTGACCTGCCTGGTCGTCCTCGCCTTCGGCATGGCGCCGTTCGAGACCGGGCCGGTCAACTATCTGGCCAATCTGACGATGGTGGCGCCGGCGTTCGGCGAACCGTTCATGGACGGGGTCTACTGGACCATCGTCATGGAGGTGATCTTTTACGGTTGGGTGGCGCTGGCGGTGTTGACCGGGGTGTTCGGGCGCTGGAAATTCGAACTCGCCGCCGGCTGGCTGGTGCTGTGCATCGCCAATCAGGTGTATGTCGAAAGCGCAGTCTTGAAGTTCCTGTTGATCACCAATTACGGGCCGTACTTCATCGCCGGGGTTCTGCTGCAGCACATGCTGGCGCGCGGAGTGAAGCCTGAAGCGGTGCTGCTGTTTGCGGCCTGCTTCGTGCAATCGTTCCAGCCGCTGTTCGCCGGCCAACAGGGGATGTTGGCGCTGTATGGCTCAGCGCTCAGCGATGCTCAAATCTACTGGACCAATACGGCGGTGTTCGGGCTGGCGCTGGCGGCCATCGCGGTGCGCAACCATGTTCCGCCAAGCCCGTGGTTGATTGCGCTCGGCGGGCTTACCTATCCGCTCTACCTGCTGCATCACAACGCCGGCTTTATCGCGCTCAACCATCTCAGCCCGGTGATCGGGCGCTGGGCGGCGCTGGTGGCGGTGACGGCGGCGATGCTGGTGGCGGCGTGGCTGGTGTGCCGGTTCGTCGAACAGCCGGCGCGGCGCTGGATCGTTGCGACAATGAGCGGGTGGAGCGACCGGCTTGCCCGGATTGTGCCGGCAATGCTGATCCGCAGGCTTTCCCGGTAACCTGAATGGCCTTGCGCATTTCCGGCTCAGATGCCAAATACCGGCAATAGTCCGGACACCGCGACAAGGGAATTTCAGACATGGCATATTCGGCTGTCAGCGGCAGGCGCAACAGTGTCGGCGTCATGGTCGGCAACGTGCAGGTGGGTGGCGGCGCGCCGGTCGTCGTGCAGTCGATGACCAACACCGACACCGCCGATATCGACGGCACCGCCGCCCAGGTGGCCGCCTTGGCGCGGGCCGGTTCGGAGCTGGTGCGCATCACCGTCGACAAGGTCGAAGCCGCCGCCGCGGTGCCGCACATTCGTGAAAAGCTCGACGCCATGGGCTGCGATGTGCCGCTGGTCGGCGACTTCCACTACATCGGCCACACGCTGCTGCGCGATCATCCGGCCTGTGCCGAGGCGCTGGCCAAGTACCGCATCAACCCCGGCAATGTGGGTTTCAGGGAAAAGCAGGACCGCAATTTCTCGATGATGATCGAGAAAGCGGTGGAGTTCGACAAGCCGGTGCGCATCGGCGTCAACTGGGGCTCGCTCGACCAGGCGTTGCTGACCCGGCTGATGGATGAGAACGCCAAGTCCGACCAGCCGGTCGATGCACGGCTCGTCATGCATGAAGCCATGGTGCAGTCGGGGCTGCATTCGGCCAGGCGGGCCGAGGAACTTGGACTTGGGCGCGACAAAATCATCATCTCGGCCAAGGTGTCGGAGGTGCAGGACCTGATCGCCTGCTACCGGATGCTGGCGGCGCGCTGCGACTATGCCCTGCACCTCGGGTTGACCGAGGCCGGCATGGGCTCAAAGGGCATCGTTGCCGAGACCGCCGGGCTGGCGGTGCTGCTGCAGGAAGGTATCGGCGACACCATCCGCATTTCACTCACCCCCGAGCCGGGCGGCGACCGGGCGCGCGAGGTGATCGTGGGCCAGGAAATCCTGCAGACCATGGGCCTGCGCGCGTTTGCGCCGATGGTCATTGCCTGTCCGGGCTGCGGGCGCACCACATCGACGGTGTTCCAGGAGCTGGGCCGCGATGTGCAGGACTACATCCGCGAGC
>JAHEJE010000350.1 GCA_024639035.1 Alphaproteobacteria bacterium | reverse complement strand
GGACCAGGGCACCGACAATGACCCCGGCCGTACTCATGAAGATCAGCTTCTTGCGTTTATCTTTCGGGGCCGTGGCAATCTTGCGCCACAGCAGCAGGCCGATGACGATAACCGCCAGTAAAGCGATCAGGCGTCCCATTACAAGCCTTCAGCGCCGGGTTCATGATTCAACGGCTTCACCCTGGACACGATGGCTGGTGCCGCCTGCCGGTGTTGATTTCTGCTTCAACACCCGGTCGACGGTCTCGCCGATGTCGGCCGGGTTACGCACGACGTGGACACCGAGTTCTTCCATGCGGTTCATTTTCGCATTGGCGGTATCGGCCTCGCCGGAGATGATCGCGCCGGCGTGGCCCATGCGGCGACCGACCGGGGCCGATACCCCGGCGATGAAGCCGATCACCGGCTTGTCCATGTTCGCCTGCGCCCAGGTGGCTGCGTCGACTTCCTGAGTGCCGCCGATTTCGCCAATCAGCACCACCGCGTCGGTTTCCGGGTCTTCGTTGAAGGCGCTGAGCACATCGACGAAGTTGGCGCCGTTGATCGGGTCGCCGCCGATACCGACGCTGGTCGACTGGCCGTGGCCGCGTGCGGTCATCTGCGCCACCGCCTCGTAATTCAGTGTGCCCGAGCGCGATACCACGCCGATGCGGCCGGGCTGGTAGATGCTGGCGGGCATGATGCCGACCTTGCATTCTTCCGGCGTGATAACGCCGGCGGTGTTGGGGCCGAAGATGACCGCGTCGTGGTCCTGCACGTAGCGCTTGACCCGGACCATGTCCTGCACCGGGATGCCGTCGGCGATCACGACGATGGTCTTGATGCCGGCCTCGACCGCCTCCAGGATCGCGTCGGCGGCAAACTGCGGCGGCACGAAGATGCCGGACACGTCGGCGCCGGCCTGTTGCACGGCATCGGACACGGTATCGAATACCGGGCGATCGAGGTGGGTGGCGCCACCCTTGCCCGGGGTCACACCGCCGACGATGTTGGTGCCGTGCTTGATGGCTTCCTCGGCATGAAATGTGGCATGCTGGCCGGTGAAGCCCTGGTAGATGACGCGGGAGTGTTTATTGATAAATACGCTCATAGCTGGTTCGTCCTGGTTACGTTTACAGGTTGATGACTGCGTTCACGGCTTTGCGCGCGGCCTCGTCGAGATCGGCCGCGGTGATGAACGGCATGCCCGACTTGTTCAGGATCTCCTGGCCGAGCTCGTAGTTGGTGCCGGACAGGCGTACGATCACCGGTTCGCTGATAGCCTGCTTCTGCATCGCCTGCACCACGCCCTCGGCGACCCAGTCGCAGCGGTTGATGCCGGCGAAGATGTTCAGCAGGATGGCTTTCACGTTGGGGTCCTTGCGCACGATACGGAACGCGTTGGCAATTTTTTCCGGTGAGGCGCCGCCGCCGACATCGAGAAAGTTGGCCGGGCTGCCGCCGTGCAGCGTGATCGCGTCCATGGTCGCCATAGCAAGGCCGGCGCCGTTGACGATGCAGCCGACGTTGCCGTCCAGCGCAATGTAGTTCAGGCCGTGGCCGGTGGCTTCGACCTCTTTCGGGTCCTCCTCGTCGAAATCGCGATAGGCGGTGATTTCCGGGTAACGGTGCACCGCGTTGCCGTCGAACGACATCTTGGCATCGATGGCGAGCAGCCTGTCGCCGTCGACGATGGCCAGTGGATTGATTTCGGCCATCAATGCGTCTTTGTCGCGGAAGCAGCGGTACAGCGAGCGCATCAGCTTCACCGCCTGTGGCATCAGCGCGCCGGTCAGGCCGAGGCGCGCGGCGATCTTGCGGCACTGGAACTCGGGCAGGCCGACCGAAGGGTCGATGGCCTCGCGCACGACTTTTTCCGGGTCGGTTTTGGCGACTTCCTCGATGTCCATGCCGCCGCTGGCCGAGGCGATGATGGTGATGCGCTGCGCCACGCGGTCGATGATCAGGCCAAGATAGAATTCCTTGGTGATGTCCTGTGCCTGTTCCACCAGCACGCGGTGCACCATTTTGCCGGCACCTGATGTTTGCGGGGTGATCAGGCGGTTGCCGATGATCTGGTCGGCGTGCTTGCGCACGTCGTCGATCGTATCGGCCAGTTGCACGCCGCCGCCCTTGCCGCGGCCGCCGGCGTGGATCTGCGCCTTGACCACCCAGCGCTCGCCGCCGAGTTCCTCGGCGATGATGCCGGCGCTGTCATTGGAGTCGGCCACGCGGCCTTCCGGTACCGGCACGCCGAAGGACTTGAGCAGTTCCTTGGTCTGGTATTCGTGGATATTCATAATGCTGTTCCGCTGTGTTGTGTGTCGCAGCCGGGCCCTGCACGGGGTCAGGCTGCGTGTGGAATTGTTAGGTCAGGCCGCGTCGGACGCGATCTGGTCGGCCTTGTCGACAAGCACCTGTGCCTGGCGGATCGAGGCTGCATCGATCATCTTGCCGTTCAGCGACACCGCACCCTTGCCCTCGGCGGCCGCCTGCTTCATCGCATCCAGGATCTGGCGTGCGATTTCAACATCGTCGGACGCCGGCGTGAACACCGCGTTGGCCAGCGGTATCTGGCTGGGGTGGATCGCCCATTTGCCTTCGAAACCCAGCGCCGCATCCGAGTTCGCCACCGACAGATAGCCCTCGCTATCCTGGATATCGCCGAAGGGGCCGTCGATCGGGCGCAGGCCGTAGGCGCGGCAGGCCACCACCAGGCGCGACATCGCGAAATGCCACTGGTCTCCCCAGTGCACTTCGCGGTGGCCTTCCTCGTTCGGGTGCGCCAGCAGGGTATAGGCCGGGTTGGCGCCGCCCATGCTGGTGGTGCGGGCGTGGGTCGAGGCGGCGTAGTCGGCGACACCGAAATGCAGCGCTTCCAGCCGGTCGGGGCAGGACTGTGCGATGGCCTCGACGTTGGCCATGCCCATCGCGGTTTCGAC
>JAHEJE010000349.1 GCA_024639035.1 Alphaproteobacteria bacterium | reverse complement strand
AGGCTGCCGTGCGACAGGATGCCAAGCAGCGTATCCGACGCCAGCACCCGCTGCCGCTGCAGCACCAGCAGCAGCGCCATGATCAGGCAGGTGGCAATCACCCCGAGCGTTGTGTCGATGCCGAAGAACAGCCCGATGGCCACCCCGAGCAGCCCGGAATGGGCCAAAGACTCGCCGAAATAGGCCATCCGCCGCCACACCACGAAACAGCCGATCGGCCCGGCCACCACGGCAATGCCGATGCCGGCCACAAGGGCGCGCAGGAAGAACGGCTCGCTCCACATCTACTTGCTGTCCCCGTGGTCGTGAATAGGGCACGCCTCACCATGCTCATGCGTGTGGTCATGATCGTGCGCATAGACCGCCATCACCCGCGCCGCTTCCGGGCCGAACATACGGGCGAACTCCGGATCGGCCTTCACCCGCTCCGGCTGACCCTGGCAGCAGATGTGGCTGTTGAGGCAGATCACCCGGTCGCTCTCCGCCATCACCATATGCAGGTCGTGCGACACCATCAGGATGCCGCAGCCGCGCTCGTGCCGGATCTTGCCGATCAACTGGTAAAGCCGTGTCTCGCCGATGAAATCGACCCCCTGCACCGGCTCATCGAGCACCAAGAGGTCAGGTTCGCGCAACAACGCCTTGGCAATCAGCGCCCGCTGCATCTCACCGCCCGACAGCGCCGACACCGGCGTATCGATTTGCCCGGCAATCCCGGTTTCCTCCAGCACCGCCTGCAACACATCGCGTTTGACCCGCGCGGTGAGGCCGAGCAACCGGCGAACCGTCAGCGGCAGGTTTTCGGGAACGGCAAACCGCTGCGGCACATAGCCGACCCGAACACCGTCAGCCCGTTCAATGGTTCCACCGCTCGGCGCAACCAGTCCCAGCAGGACACGCACCAGCGTCGATTTCCCCGCGCCATTCGGCCCGACGATGGTGACGATCTCACCACGCCGGACCTCCAGCGAAACCGCATCGAGAATGCTGTTGCCCTGCAAGGTCAGCGACACATCGTTTGCACAGATCAATGCAGGCCCGTTCGCGACTTCCATCGTTTTAGACATCGCCGCAACAGGCCCCGCAGATGCCACTCAGCTCGGTCACCGCATGCCGGGCATGAAACCCGTGCCGTTCTGCCCGCGCATTAAGCGCCGTCAGCTCCGCCCCGGCATCCATCTCAGCCACCACTCCGCAGTCCTCGCAGATCATCAGCACCGCATCGCCGGCATGCTCGCCATGACAGCACGCCACGAAGGCATTGCGGCTTTCGATCTTGTGCACCAGGCCTTGCGTCACCAGAAAATCCAGCGCCCGGTAGACCGAGATCGGCGCCGGCTTCTGACCGTCGCGTTCCATGGCGTCGATAATGTCATAGGCGCCAATCGCCCGGTGGCTGCCCGCCACCGCCCGCAACACCGCGCGCCGCAGCTTCGTCAGCCGCACACCGGCCCGCGCGCACATCTCATCGGCCCGGCCCAACAGTCTTTTCAGACAACGCGCATGGTCATGTCTGGTAAAGGGAAATGCGTCCGTCAACATTGTTATAATATAACAAAAATTTGTGCAGCATCAAACGCCAATTCGTCCTATCATTCCAGTGACAAACCCGTCTGCCGGAGGAAACACGCCATGGCCGAAGCAGCCCTTGCTACCCCGATCCAAGCTGATGACGACATGCTGCTCATCGAACATCTGCCCTACACCCTTGACGCCGGTATCGCCAGTCGCGCCGCGATCGGCCTGATCGTGCTGGCCACCGACTACACCATCGAGCACGAATGGCGGCTGATCTTTTCAAGCCTCTCCGGCGTTGCGCTCTATCACAGCCGCATTGCCAACGAGCCGACGATCACGCCCGAGACCCTGCGCGCCATGGAACCCGGCATCACCCACTGCACGGATGTCATGCTGCCCGGCGGCGGCCGCCTCGACGTCGTCGCCTATGGCTGCACTGCCGCCTCCATGGCCATCGGCGAGGACAAGGTGATCGCCAACATCAACAAGGCCCGGCCCAATGTCGCCGGCACCACACCGATCACCGCCGCCTTTGCCGCTTTCGATGCCTACGGCGCCAAACGCATCGGCGTGCTCACGCCCTACCGCGCCGACGTCAACCGCATCGCCGCCGACTACATCCGCGCCCGCGGCTACGAGGTGCCGGTGTTCGGTTCCTTCAACGACGAGGATGATGGCCGCGTTGCCCGCATCGATGCCGCATCGATCAAGGCCGGTGTCAACCGCCTCAAGGCCGAACGCGACGTGGACGCCATTTTCATCTCCTGCACCTCGGTACGCATCGCCGAAGCGGTCGCCGAGATCGAGGCCGACACCGGCCTGCCCGTCACCTCGTCCAACCACGCCATGGCCTGGCACGTGCTGCGTCTGGCTGGCGTCAACGACGAGCTGCCGCAATGGGGCAGCCTGTTCGCCCGCCAGCTCGCCGGCTGACCATGCCGCACATCGCCAAGGACTGGTACGAGGTCATCCCCGTTTCCGACGGCGTCTCTTTAATCCGCGAGCTGCATGTCGCGCCCTGGCTCAGATGCAACATGTGGCACATCCGCGGCCGCGACCATGACGTCCTTGTCGACACCGGCATGGGTGTTCGCCCGTTGAAAACCGAAGTCGCCCTGCTCGCCGAACGCCCGGTCACGGCGCTGCAGAGTCACAGCCATTTCGACCACTCAGGCGGCAGCCACGAATTCGACACCCGGCTCGGCCACAAATGCGAAGCCCACCTGATGGCCGACCCGCACGCCGATGATGTTGGCAATCCGCCCTCCGGCGATGATGGCAGCCCCAACCCATACTGGCCATTCGTGCGCGCCGAAACCTTCACCGCCCTGCCTCATGCCGGCTTCGACTGGCGCACCTACGATGTCCGCCCTGCCCCACTCACCGGCCATCTCGACGAAGGCGATGTCG
>JAHEJE010000348.1 GCA_024639035.1 Alphaproteobacteria bacterium | reverse complement strand
AGGGCGGTTGATGCCACATTTCGATTCAGATGGGATTGATATTGCCTACGAGGTCGCCGGCAGCGGCGAACCGGTGCTGCTGATCCACGGATTTGCATCGAACGCCAAGGTGAACTGGATCGCGACCGGGTGGGTGGCCTTCCTGGTCGAGGCCGGGCGCCAGGTCATTGCACTGGACAACCGCGGCCATGGCGACAGCCAGAAACTCTACGACCCGGCACTCTACGGCGCTCCGGAGATGGCGGAGGATTCGCGGCGATTGCTCGATCACCTGGGTGTCCCGGCGGCCGATGTGATCGGCTATTCCATGGGCGCACGGATCACCATGTTCCTGGCGATGAACCATCCGGAACGGGTGCGCAGCGCGACACTGGGGGGGATGGCCGGCAACATGTTCAAAGGAGTGGCCGAGAGCAAAGTCATAGCCGAGGCCCTGGAGGCGGAAACGCGCGACGACGTCGACAATGCGACCGCGCGAGCTTTCAGGATGTTCGCCGAGCAGACCAGGAGCGACTTGCGGGCCCTGGCCGCATGTATGCAGGCCGGTCGACCGGCGATCGAACGCGAGGCCGCGGCCGGCATATCCTGCCCGGTGCTGGTGGTGGCCGGCGACAAGGACGATCTGGCCGGCCCGGTGGAGCCTCTGGTCGAGGCCTTGCAGAACGCCGAAGGGTTGGTGCTGGACGGCAAGGATCACATGAAGGCAGTCGGCGATTTGACGTTCAAGCGCCAGACGTTGCGTTTCCTCGGCGAGGTTCGAGACAGGTTGACGTGATTACTTTTACGTCAGCTTGACTTTGTGGTGCCGGTTGTAAATGTATCCAGCATGGACGCAAAGGCCCAACCGCATAGCAGCGTTGTCACGGAATTTACCGGTGCCGACGGAAACGAACTGGTCGGCGAAGTCTCCGAACCGCTTGGCGAGGCCGTCGGTACAGCCCTGCTTCTGCATGGCGGCGGTCAGACCCGGCACAGCTGGAGCCGCACCGGCGAAGCATTGGCACAGGCCGGATGGAAGGCGGTCCTGTACGATCAGCGTGGCCATGGCCAAAGCGCTTGGGACGCCGGCGGCGACTATTCGATGCTGGCTTATGCGCGCGATCTCGAAGCCGTCGGACAGGCACTGTCCGGCCAAACAGGCGGGCCGCTGGTTGCAGTCGGGGCATCGCTTGGAGGCATCGCCGGGATGATCGTGGCAGGCCGGCTTGCGCCACAACTGTTCCAGGCATTGGTTCTGGTTGACGTCACTCCGGAAATGAAACTTGACGGGGTGGAGAAGATCCTCGGATTCATGGCGGCCAATGCGAGCGAGGGCTTTTCGTCGCTCGAACAGGCAGCCGAGGCGATTTCGCGTTACCTGCCGCATCGGCCAAAGCCCAAGGACACCAGCGGGCTGTCCAAGAACCTTCGGCTGGATGCCGATGGGCGCTACCGCTGGCATTGGGATCCGCGGTTCCTCGATTCGCGCAGCCGGTCGCACGAGCATGTCGCGGATGTTCACGCCGAATTGGTGGAGGCAGCCGGCCGGCTGAAAGTCCCGGTGCTGCTGGTGCGCGGCCGCGAAAGCGAGCTGGTTGGCGAAGACGAGGCAGCCAACTTCAAGGCCCTGGTGCCGCATGCCCGGATTGCCGATGTCAGCGGCGCCCGGCATATGGTTGCCGGCGACAGAAACGATGTGTTTGCCACAGCAGTGCTCGAATTCCTCAGCGGTCTGGCGGGCCGAAACTGATCGATCGAAGGCCGCCACGGTCTTTGGGTCTTCAAATCGCCCCTCAACATCTCCACATTATGCTTCCAAGGGGTGTATAATGACGGTTCGGAATATGGAGGTAGGCATGGTCCAAAGTATCGTTGCAACCAGCCAGTTGGCACCGGGAAAGCTGAAAGCCATCGATCCGGTGTGGTTCCGCATCCGCGAGGAGGCGGCTGCCATCATTCATGCCGACCCAAGTCTCGGCGGCCTGATCTTCAGTGCCGTGCTCAATCACGAACGATTGGAATGCGCGCTTAGCCACCGTCTGGCGCAACGGCTGGGAAATGCCGACATCGGCCCGGAGCTGATCGTGCAGGCGTTTGACGACGCACTCGATGCCAGGTCGGAAATCGGCGAGGAGATGCGTGCCGATGTGCTGGCGGTTCATGACCGTGATCCGGCCTGCGACCGCTATATCGACCCGTTCCTTTATTTTAAGGGCTTCCAGGCGGTGCAGACCTACCGACTGGCGCATCAGTTGTATGCCATGGGGCGGGTGGACTTTGCGTTCTATCTGCAGAGCCGGTCGTCGATGGTGTTTGGTGTCGATATCCACCCGGCGGCACAGATCGGGCGCGGTATCATGATCGATCATGCCCATTCCATCGTGATCGGTGAAACGGCGGTTGTCGGCGACAACGTGTCGATGCTGCACGCCGTGACGCTCGGTGGCACCGGCAAGGAACATGACGACAGGCATCCCAAGATCGGCAGCGGCGTGTTGCTGGGGGCCGGAGCCAAGGTGCTTGGCAACATCAGGATCGGCGATTGTTCGCGCGTGGCGTCCGGCTCGGTTGTCCTGCACGATGTTCCGGCGAACCGCACGGTGGCCGGGGTGCCGGCGAAGGTCGTCGGATTTGCCGGATGCGCGGAGCCGGCCAAGTCGATGAACCAGACGCTCGACGAGATCGAGCCGCCTGAGTGCTGAACGCCGGATGGCGCTGAACTGACGATTAGAGCACTTTTCGATCATACGGGATCACTTGATGGAGCCAAATTCGTTCATATGGCAAGCACTGCAACGCACCAGATGGGCGAATTTGGCCCACCGCAGGCCGGATTTCCGCGCCTTCTGGACGTCACCATGCTCGCCTTGCGGTCAACCAGACCGCCGCGCCAAGCATGCCTAGCCAGCAGACGCGGAAAACCGGTCAAGCGATTCCGTATGATCGAAAAGTGCT
>JAHEJE010000067.1:415-10937 GCA_024639035.1 Alphaproteobacteria bacterium | reverse complement strand
CGTAATTGTCGTGGGTGCCCTGCAACACCGCAGAAATGCGCTCCAATCCCATGCCGGTGTCGATCGAAGGCTTCGGCAGGGCGATACGTTCATCCACCGTCACCTGTTCGAACTGCATGAATACCAGGTTCCAGATTTCGATGAACCGGTCGCCATCCTGTTCGGCAGATCCGGGCGGACCACCGGGTATCTTGTCGCCATGATCGAAGAAAATCTCCGAACACGGACCGCACGGCCCGGTATCGCCCATCGCCCAAAAGTTATCGCTGGTCGGAATCCGGATGATCCTGTCGTCCGGCAACCCGGCGATTTTCTTCCACAAGTCGTAAGCCGCATCGTCCTCGGCAAAGACCGTGACGAGCAGGCGCTTGCTGTCGAGCTCGAACTCCCGCGTCACCAGGTTCCAGGCCAATTCGATGGCGACATCCTTGAAGTAGTCGCCGAACGAGAAGTTACCGAGCATCTCAAAGAACGTGTGATGACGCGCCGTGAAACCGACATTGTCGAGGTCATTGTGCTTACCGCCGGCCCGCACGCACTTCTGCGATGTCGCCGCCCGGCTGTAGTGACGCTTCTCCATGCCCGTGAACACGTTCTTGAACTGCACCATGCCGGCATTGGTGAACATCAGTGTCGGATCGTTGCGCGGCACCAGCGGGCTCGACGATACGACCTCATGCTCGTGGCGGGCAAAATAATCCAGGAATGCGCTGCGTATCTCGTTGACGCCGGCCATCTCATTCGGTCCTTCGGTTCTGCTGTCGCCTGCACGGATCGCACCGCCAGGCCGTGTGGTCTCGCTGGGCGTCTTTATACAGCGCCGCCCGTCCCTGTCCACATGGCATGTTGCCCGCCGAAAATCGCAACGGCGCCGGGCACGGGCGGGCCCCTGACCGCACCGTCACAGTGTTCTCAGCAGGCGCCAAGGCAACGGGACAACAGACATGAAGAGACGCCCTCCGGGGGAACGGAAGGCGTCTGTCGGGGGTGGGACAGTCCCCCATCGGCTGCCCGGCAGGGCGCAGGATGTTCACCCGGCCCCGACCGCAAGGGCGCAGCCGGTTCAAGACAAAAGCGGCAGCGAAAGACGCGGCAGCTGTGATGCTGGTTTAATCGCTGTTCGCCGCAATCGGATCGGAATCGTCGGCAACGCCCTTCTGGGCCTCGGGATCGCTGATGATCTGGGCGATCAGTCCGGCATTGGTGCGAATCGCCGCCTCGATCGAAGCGGCAATATCCGGATTGTCCTTGAGGAATTTCTTGGCATTTTCACGGCCCTGGCCGACCCGTTCGCCATTGTAGGAATACCACGAGCCGGATTTTTCGACCACGCCACCGGTGACGCCGAGGTCGAGCAACTCACCGGTCTTGGAGATGCCTTCGCCGTACATGATGTCGAATTCGACCTGACGGAACGGCGGCGCGACCTTGTTCTTGACCACCTTGACGCGGGTTTGGTTGCCGACCACCTCGTCACGATCCTTGATCGCACCGATACGGCGGATGTCGAGCCGCACCGAGGCATAGAACTTCAACGCGTTGCCGCCCGTGGTGGTCTCGGGAGAACCGAACATCACCCCGATCTTCATGCGGATCTGGTTGATGAACACGACCATACAGTTCGACTTGGAGATCGACGCGGTCAGCTTGCGCAACGCCTGGCTCATCAGCCGGGCCTGGAGACCGGGCAGCGAATCGCCCATTTCCCCTTCGAGTTCGGCCCGCGGCGTCAGCGCCGCCACGGAATCGATCACCAGCACATCTATTGCACCCGAGCGCACCAGCGTATCGGCGATCTCGAGCGCCTGCTCGCCGGTATCGGGCTGGGAGATCAAAAGGTCGCTGACTTCGACGCCCAGTTTGCGGGCATAGACCGGATCGAGTGCATGTTCGGCATCGACGAAGGCGCAGATACCGCCGGCCTTTTGCGCTTCAGCCACGACATGCAGCGCCAGCGTCGTCTTGCCGGAGGACTCAGGCCCGTAGATTTCGATGACCCTGCCTTTCGGCAGTCCACCGATACCAAGCGCGATGTCGAGACCCAGCGACCCGGACGAGATGGCGGCCACCTCGATCACCTGGTCCTGGCCCAGTTTCATGATCGAGCCCTTGCCGAAAGCGCGCTCGATTTGCCCCAGTGCGGCTTCCAGTGCTTTTTGCTTGTCCATCGAAGCGGTCTCTACCAGTTTCAGATCTGCCCGACCCATCGGCCTGTCTCCTTATTCCATACTGCGTGCTGCGGTGCAAACTGTTCTACATTGAACGTAAACAGAACATTGATCCAGTTTTGTTCTTATTGCAAGCCTTTTTTGTTCTTTTTTGGTTCTGAAAAGACAGGCAGGCGAGAATTGGGGAACTTAGCCGGTTTTTCAACGCGTTGACGGATCTCGCAACACGTTGGAGCGCGAATTTGGCGTCAGACTCTGGCTGTCAGTGCGAACGCCCAGACCAAAAAGGCGGCGTTCATGGCGAGGAAAAACGCGATCCGCGACCGCAGTCCGGCATTTTTGGCAAAAATGATCGTGCGATAGCCGTGCTTGTTGGCAAACGGCTCCAGCAGCACAAAGATGTTGAGCCACGTCAGCACGAACATCCACTTGAGAAAACCATCTTCGAACATGGCCCATTATCACCGCAATGTCTTAAGGGAAGATTAGGGTCAGGACCCGAGAGCAAAGCTATCCCGCAAGCACGGTTTCGACGGCCCGCGCGACGCTGAACAGGCGCTGATCATGCCGCCACGGCGCCATGATCATGCCGCCCACCGGGGCACCGCCTGCGGCCGGCAAAGGCAACGAAATGGCGCAGCGGTCGAGGAAATTGCCGACAAAGGTATTGCGCAGGCACAGGAAGTTGAGCCGGGCATAATCGGTAAAGCACGCGAACGCCGAAACCGGCGGCGGCAGGCACGGTGTCGTCGGCACGAACCAGCCATCGAGGCCATCCATCCTGCGGTCGGTCAGGCCGATCAGTTCGCCGCGCCGGACGTTAAGGGCGATCAGGTCGGCAGCGGCGATCAGGCCGCCGGAGTCGATGCGGGTGCGCACCCGCTGGTCGTACATATCGCCGTTCGCGGCAATCATCTCGCGGTGATGGGCAAACGCTTCCGATGCCACGATGCCGCCGTTTGCATTGATCGCCGGCAGATCGCGCAACTCGGAAAAGCCGACATCGACGAATTGCACCCCGGCCCTGGCGAGCATATCCCGCGCCGCAGAAAAGGCCGCAGCCACCGGCGCTTCGATATCGTCAAAGAACAGATCCTCGACGATGCCGAGCCGCAGACTTGAGGGGTCGCGCTCGGCGATCACCCCGTCCCAGTCCTCGGCCATAAGGGCATCGGCGCTGGCACAGCATTGCACCGAGTTGGCCAACGGACCGATCGAATCGAAGGTTTGCGACAACGGATAGCACCCGGCCTTGGGCACCCGCCCGACACTCGACTTGTAGCCGGTGATGCCGTTGAACGCCGCCGGAATGCGGCACGAACCGCCGGTGTCGGTGCCGATCGCCAGCGCCACCATGCCGTCGCCGACCGCCACCCCGGCCCCGGACGACGAGCCGCCGGGAATGCGCCCGGTGTCGCGGTCGTAAACCGACAGCGGCGTACCGTAATGCGGGTTCAGCCCGACCCCGGAATAGGCGAACTCGGTCATGTTGTTGCGGCCGATGGCGATGAAACCGGCCTGCTTCAGGCGGGCGATTGCCGTCGCATCGCGCCCGGCGGGAGCTGCACCTTCAAGCACCGCCGAACCTGCACGGGTCACGTCTCCGGCAACATCGAACAGGTCCTTGACCCCGAACGGAATACCCGCAAAGCGCGACGGATGCCGGCCACGCTTGCGCAAGCCGTCGATGTATCCGGCCGCAGCGATGGCGCCTTGCTCATCGACGCTGGTGAAGGCTCGCGCGCCCTCACCGGCTTCATCGGCGATGGAGGCCAGCGCGCGCTCGACCAGGCAAACGGCCGTCTCGGTTCCGCTTTCAAGCGCCGACGCCAGTTGCTCCAGCTTTTGCCGTGCCAAATCCGCTATCCCTCTATCGCCGATTTCACCGCGCCGGCAAGCTGCTTGAGCGAGAACGGCTTGGGCAGGAATGCGAAATCCTCCTGGCCCTCCAGGTTCTTCTCGAACGCATCCTCGGCATAACCGGAGATGAAAACCACCTTCGTCGAAATGCCGCGCTTTCGCAGCTCCTTCAGCAGTGACGGCCCGTCCATCTCCGGCATCACGACATCGGACAGCACCAGGTCGAAACCGCCGTCGTGTTCCTCGACGATTTCCAGAGCCCGTTCGCCGCTGTCGGCTTCGAGAACGGTATAGCCGCGCGATTCGAGCGCCCGCGACGCGAACGAGCGCACCGCATCTTCGTCTTCGACCAGCAGGATCGTGCCATGACCAGTGAGATCGGCCCGCTTTTCTTCCGGCGCCTGGGTCGCTGTTTTTTCAGCGCCGTCGGCAGCGGTCTCGGCATGGCGCGGCAGGTAGATACGAAACGTCGTGCCCTGCCCCAGCACGCTGTCGCAGAAGATGAAACCTCCGGTCTGCTTAATGATGCCGTACACCGTCGACAGGCCGAGACCGGTGCCCTTGCCGACCTCCTTGGTGGAAAAGAACGGTTCGTAGATCTTGTCGACCACGTCCTGCGGCATGCCGGTACCGGTGTCGCGAACCTCGCACAGCACATACTCACCCTCGGGCATCAGGCCCGGCTTGACGGTGCGCGACTGCTCGGGCGCGACATTGGCCGTCGATACGCTCAACACACCGCCCTCCGGCATCGCATCGCGGGCATTGACGGCAAGATTGATGATCACCTGCTCGAACTGGTTGACGTCGACCTTGACCAGCCCGACACCGCGTCCGTGCACGACCTTGAGTTCGATCTTCTCACCCAGCAACCGGCCCAGCAGGTTGCCGAGATCCGACAGCACATCGGTCAGCGACAGGACCTCCGGGCGCAATGTCTGGCGCCGCGAGAACGCCAGCAGCTGGCGCACCAGATTGGCCGCCCGGTTGGCGTTCTGCTTGATGTTCATGATGTCGGCGAACGACGGATCGGTCGGCCGGTGCTTGGCCAGCAGCAGGTCGGAAAACCCGATGATCGCGGTCAGCACGTTGTTGAAATCGTGGGCGACACCGCCGGCGAGCTGGCCCACCGCCTGCATCTTCTGGCTCTGCGCCAGTTGCACCTCAAGCGAATTGTGCTTGGTGGTGTCGATGGCAAACACCGTGAGCCCGTCCTCGTTCGCCTCGCCCTGCCCACCACGGCTCAGTATCAGCTCACCGCTGACATTTTCACTGCCGGTGAAGGTGACGTTGATGGAATCGTCGCAGTCCGCTCCCGCCAACGCCTTGCCGATCCAATGGGAAAACTCCGCACGCTGTTCTGAGCGGATGGCGTTCTCGAGCCGTGCGCCACGCTTCACGTCGCTGCACAAGCCGACGAACACGCTGTTTGCCGTCTCTATTTCTCCATCCGGGGAAATTTTCGCAATTCCGATGGGAGCGGCATTGATCAGCCGGTTGAGCTGTTGATCGGCTGCGTTGGCGATGTCTTCACCCGTGCCGGCGCCACGCATGTCCAGCACCAGCGAGCGCGACGGCTGCTCTGAGCCGGCATGATCGAAGTCCGTGCGGTGAACGATACGCACCGGTACCGGCTGACCGGATTTCGACCGCATCGACAGATCGAACACTTCGGTACGCCTGCCGCCCGGCTCCGGCGCGATCGCCAGCAGCATCTGGACGTCGTCTTCATCGAGAAGATCGTCGAGTTTCAACGAGCCGTCCGAGGTCTGCAGCAGATCGATCTCAAGCCAGTCGGCCAGCGTCGCGTTGAGGTAAACGATCTGGCCATTCTTGTTGGTTGAGAAAAACCCGGCCGGGGCATGATCGAGATAGTTGATGATGAATTGCAGGCTGGCAAAGGCGCCTTCCTGCTGCGCCCGGTCGACAGTGATGTCCTGCAGGCGCCACAGGGTGAAGCGCTGGCCGACCGACGTGCTCACCGGCGAAACGCTGCACCGCATCCAGGTCGGCTGGTCGCCATGGGCACCGGCCGCCGCCGAGCCGGCCTCAAGCCGGAACTCCTCGCTCAGCGCCGCCCCGTCGCGCGCCGCTTGCGCCAGGCGATAGACCCGTTCGGAGACATCTGGATAGCCGGTATACAGGTTCTCGATGCCGGTCAGCCGTCCCGGCCGGGTCTCCCCGAGCAGCGCGCGATAGGCCTCATTGGCAAACACCACCCGGCCGCGCGCATCGCTCACCGCGCAGCAATCGCCGACGGCATCCATCAGGCCGTCGAAGAAGGCCCGCTGCTTGGGCAGGCGGCCGAAGTGGACGAAGCCGGCCAGCGTGCCGAACGCCGATAGCAGTCCAAGAAACGCCAACAGCCCAAGGATGGCGATCATGGTCAGCGGCCACTGACCCTGCATCCGCACCCCGATGGCGACCACCACGACGGCCAGAACCGTCGCCAGCCCGAAGGCGAGCACCGGCCGGCCCTGCGAAATGCCGGTTTGCGATGTCGCGCCCTTGTGGTTTTCCGTAAGAGAGGCTTCGCTCATGCCCAGTTCCGCTTGCCGCTGCGAATCACCGCCGAGTATAGGCGATTTGCGCCACGTTACAGCCCCGGATTGCCGGCCACCGCGCACAGCCGCACTGACGCGGCGGTTATTTCATGGTAAACTTGCAATGACGGCCCGTGAGGTTTATGCCCGGCAGACAGGGCGGGCAGTAATAGCAGGTCAGCAATGGAAATCTTCGAGCAGTATCAGGACTACGCGATATACGCGCTTGTGGCGGTTGGCATCTTGATCGTGTTGATGCTGATGATCAGGATGATCGGATCGAGAGTAAGGGGCAAACAGGGCAGCCGTCTGGGCATCTCGGAATTTCACGAACTCGACAAGGCCCGTCGCCTGGTCCTGGTCAGGCGCGATGACGTCGAACACCTGATCATGATCGGCGGCCCGCAGGACCTGGTCATCGAACCGGGCATTGGTCTTGAGGAGACAGCCCCCGTGCGCCGTGAGACCGAACTTCGTCAGCCGGACTTTCTGTCAGAGCCGCGCGCTCAGGAAAGTGCCAGCGTCACGCCGATGAAGACCCGTGCGCCGCGGCCTGCCGTATTCGGCGACCGGGCCCCCAACCTGCGCCCGGTCGAGCGCGCCGAACCGAAGCTGGAAGCCGGCGATGATGACAATGAAAGCAAGGCCTGACGTCACAGGCATCCAGGCACCCGAAGCAAGTCATTTTTGACACCGGAAAATGGGTCAGCGACTATTGGTCTTCGGACCAGGTCCTCGGCCCGCTCAGTCGTCGCGGTAAACCCGCTCGCGCCTTTCGTGGCGTTCCTGGGCTTCCACCGACAGGGTGGCAATCGGCCGGGCATCGAGCCGGCGCAGGCCGATCGGCTCATCGGTCTCTTCGCAATAGCCATAGGTGCCGTTTTCGATTCGATTCAGCGCCGCATCGATCTTGGCGATCAGCTTGCGCTGTCTGTCGCGGGTACGCAGTTCCAGGGCCCGGTCGGTTTCGGTCGAGGCCCGGTCGGCCAGATCCGGCAGTGGATTGTTCGCGTCCTGCAGGTTTTGAAGTGTTTCCTTGCTCGCACGCAGGATGTCTTCCTTCCACATTTCCAGCTTGTTGCGAAAATAGGCTTTCTGCCGAGCGTTCATGAACGGCTCTTTCGCAGACGGTTTGTAGTCAGCCTCCAAAGTTTCAGACATATGCAAACCTCTTATCGCAGACCAACACCTACAATGGCCGATTGAGCGCCTATATATCGCCAGCGGCGCGATCCGACAATAGTATAATTCCGCCGAGCACTGCCCATAGCGGCAGCATCGCCTGGCGCCGGCATCGTGTTGTTTCAATGGGATTCTTTGCGCTCGCGAATTTTCCCCGGCGAACGCTTGCGGGCAATCGGGCGGTCTTCATGTGCCCCAAAGCGGTCCACCCGTTGAAATTGAGTTCCATTCTACTGGCGCATGGGCATTGCTTGGGTTACACATCGCCCGCCCGCCGTCCGGCGTTTTTTTGCCAGGCGGCGAACCGGCTCGAAAGCCACCCTGCCAGACTTTGGGAGCAAGCAATGCGATTTGAAGGAACCAACGACTACGTCGCCACCGACGATCTGCAGATCGCGGTCAATGCGGCCATCGTTCTGGAGCGGCCGCTGCTGGTCAAGGGCGAGCCCGGCACCGGCAAGACCGTGCTGGCTCATGAAGTCTCCAAGGCGCTCGATGCGCCGCTCCTGGAGTGGCATGTCAAATCGACCACCAAGGCCCAGCAGGGTCTTTATGAGTATGATGCCGTCTCACGGTTGCGCGACAGCCAGCTCGGCGACGAGCGGGTTCACGACATCGCCAATTACATAAAGCGCGGCAAATTGTGGGAGGCCTTCACCTCGCCCAGGCGCCCGATCCTGCTGATCGACGAAATCGACAAGGCCGACATCGAGTTCCCCAACGACCTGCTGCAGGAACTCGATCGCATGGAATTCTTCGTGTACGAGACCGGCGAGACCATCCAGGCCAAGGTGCGACCGATCGTCATCATCACATCGAATAACGAAAAGGAACTGCCGGACGCCTTTCTGCGCCGCTGCTTCTTCCATTACATAAAGTTTCCCGATGCCGCGACCATGCAATCGATCATCGATGTCCATTTCCCCGGCCTGAAGAGCCGCATGGTGTCCGAGGCGCTGAACATTTTTTACGACATGCGCGAAGTGCCCGGCCTGAAGAAGAAGCCGTCGACCTCGGAGCTGCTCGATTGGATCAAGCTGTTGCTGAACGAGGACGTGACCGCCGAGACCCTGCGCGAGCGCGACCCACGCAAGCTGATCCCGCCGCTGCACGGCGCCTTGCTGAAAAACGAACAGGACGTTGCCCTGTTCGAAAGACTGGCCTTCATGACCCGCCGCGGCGAGCGTTAGAGTCAGGCTGAAAAAACGATCGAAGGCGAATTCCTTTCAATCAATATTAACCTTAACGCTTCATTGTTGCCCTCACTTGTGTGTTAGTTAAATGAGGCAACAGTTATGCGTAAGGGCATTCTGGTCGCGGGTCTGGCCATCGCGGCTGCGTCCATCAGTGGCTGTCAATCCAGCAACCCCGATTTCGGTAGTGCAGTCTCCGCCACAGGCGGCGGCGGAACCACCACAACCGGTGGCACCGGCACCGGCGGGACCGGTACTGGAACCGGGACCGGCACGGGAACGGGAACGGGCACAGATGGCGGGACGACATCAACCAGTTCCAGTACTTTCAGCCCGGGCGACAGCGGAACAACCGGAACCGGCGATCCCGCCGTAACGACCTTGTCATCCGGCGATCATGCCTTGGCATTCAACACCTCCGGTCAAAGTCCCGACGAAGGTGGCTTGATTGCACTTTCACCAAACAGTAGCGGCGTCATTGTTGCAGTTGATGATGCAACCGGCGGAGGCCTTGCCTGGCCGGAGCCGATCGACGTCCCATTCTTTGCCGCCGGCACCAACCGAGGCAACGCGGCACGCAACTACGATCCGACGAACATTCAAAATCACTCACTCCTCAAGGGAGCAAACAGCAACGCGAGCTATGCTGAATTCCGCCGCATTGACGGCGAAGCGGATGCAGAGCTGCAGGTCTGGTCCTACGATCACAGTTACATTGGCCAGTATCGCGTATGGCGCGGCGGCAACACCCCCGATGAGAACAATCTCGCAGCGTTCTACGGCGGCAACAAGACCAATGCGGCCAACCTGCCGGCGACGGCCACCTACACCGGCCGCATGGGTGCCACTGCTACAACAGCCAACTGGGTACCGTTCGACCGAACCGCCCCCGACCGTGACGCTCAAGACCCAACATCAACCTACGATAATTCGCCGATCCTCGATGCAAGCGGCAATCCCGTCCTGGATGCAAACGGCAACCCGACATCCAACACCACAGCAGATACCGTCGACCCCAACGGTGAATGGCGCGTAACGGCCGACGCGAACCTTACCGCTGACTTTGGTGCCGGAACGGTCAGAGGATCGTTCAACGACACAGTCTGGAAGGTCTGGCGGCCAAATCCCGCGGAAAAAGCCGACGGAAACGGTTATGTGACGATCTACAATCGCGACGAGGCCAGCAGCCCCTTCCCCGACAGCTACTCGGTTAATGCCAGTATAAACGGCAGCGACTACACCGGGTCTGTGAGGGCCAACGGGGGCTACGTCCAGGGCAACAATCATGTCGCCGGTTCGTTCTTCGGACCGAATGGCGAGGAAACGGCTGGCGCCTTCTACAACGAGGCAACTGCTCCCGGACCCTCCGACGGCTTGAGTCCCTACGAAGAAAACCGCCGCGGCTATGTCAACATCCGCGGTGTGTTCCGAGGGGCTCAGTAGTGAGGCTGGGCGAATGCGGCAGCCATGACACCCGACCAGTCAGACGCGCCTTAGGGCGCGTCGCTGGTTTGGCTGTCACCGCACTCGCCCTGGTCTGCCTAGCCACCCTGCCCGCCTCGGCCCAGGCACCGAC
>JAHEJE010000067.1:0-405 GCA_024639035.1 Alphaproteobacteria bacterium | reverse complement strand
CCAAGTATCCGTTCACCGGCCGCCACGCCGCCAACCGCACGCTTTTCATCCAGGGCATGATCCTCAAGGCGCGCGGCGACCTCGACGGCGCGGTCGACAGCTATCGCGCCGCGCTGGCCGCCAACCCCAATCTGTCGCTGGTGCGCATGGAGCTGGCCCATACCCTGACCCTGATGGACGAAGACACCGGCGCCAAGCACCACCTCGAACTGCTCAAGGCCTCGGCGCCGACCATCGAAACCTCAAAACAGTTCGACCGCTTCATCGACCGTATCGATGCCAAGCGGCCGTGGGCCTTCGATGCCTATGTCTCGATTGCCCCGAGCACCAACTACAACAACGGCACCAATGAAAACCCGACCGATTTCCTCGGCCTGCGCGGCACCCTGTCGGATGCCAACCGGC
>JAHEJE010000066.1 GCA_024639035.1 Alphaproteobacteria bacterium | reverse complement strand
AGCGAGCCAGCCGCCGAGCGAGACCAGCAACCAGTAGACCGGCATGCCGGCAAGCGAAAGCCACATGCCGCCAAGGCCGCGCTCCACAAGCCCCCTGGCGCCGGCGGCAATGGCAAAACCGTAGCCGGCGATGAGCACCACTATCCCGAAGCCGATCAGCACCGATGACAGGATGTCCGGCGATGAAGCCAGAAGGGTGCCGGAGGCAATGACCCAGACGGCGTAGCCCAGGAACACCGGATGCAGCAGCGCGGTGACGATCATGCCGAGCATCATGATCTGGGCAACGATGAAGCGCCAGGCGCCGAGCTCACGCCAGAGCCGCCGCGGGGAACGCATGTGCACGAGCCAGGTCTGCATCCAGCCCTTCAGCCAGCGGGCGCGCTGATGCAGCCAGTTGTCAAAGCGGCAGTTGGCTTCTTCGTGGGTGGTGGAATCAATGACTCCGACCTGCCAGCCGAAACGCGCCAGGCGCAAACCGAGGTCGGCATCCTCGGTGACGTTGTGGGCGTCCCAGGCGCCGACCTTGCGTAAGACCGAGGTGCGAAAGTGATTCGACGTACCGCCAAGCGGCAGCGGCATTTTGTTGTCGGCCAGCATCGGCAGCAGCAGATCGAACAGCGCGGCGTATTCGATGCTGAACTGGCGGGTCAGCCAGTTTTCCTGCGGATTGTAGAACGCCAGCCTGGCCTGAAGGCAGACCAGCGAGGGCGGCGCGGCGGCAAAGGCGGCAGCGGCGATGCGCAGCTGATCGCGGTCGGGGATATCTTCGGCATCGTAGATCGCTACCAATTCGCCTCGGGCCAGAGACAGGGCATAATTCAATGCCTTCGGCTTGGTTTGCGGCTTGACGTGCGGCACAACGAGAACCTCGAAGTGGCCGGGAAGATCGATGGCGGCAAGATGGCGCCGGGTGGCGATGTCCTCTTGTTCGAGAACCAGCTTGATGTCGAGCTTCTCGGCCGGGTAATCGAGCGCCCGCAGGGCGTTGACGAGCTGTTCGACAACCTCGACTTCGCGAAACAGCGCGACCATGACGGTATAGACCGGCAAATCCTCATCGGCCAGCTTTGGCACGGCGGCCTCGTCATCGCCGGAGGATTGCAGCAGGCTCGCCGCACGCACGGCCGCGACGGCCAGAAACAGGATACAGCACGATATCGCCAGAACCGATGTTGCGGTGCGCAGATCGATCCACATGGCGGTGAAAAATCCGAAAAGCATCAAAATGCCGGCGATGATCTGGGGAAACGTCAGCTGATGCCTGGCGGAGAACGCCGGCATGACAGCGTGCAGGCGGTTTGCCGCAGCCACAGCCAGACGCTGCGACAAGGTCTTGTGAACAACGTGAAGCAGATCGCCCTGACGGGTCCAGCCGGAAATCCGGCGACCGGCAGCAATGGCAGCAGCAAATGAAGCCCTGTCGGTGATGATGCAGCCGCGACTGGCCGGGCCATCGGTGACTGGGACGTAGCGGTCGCGCAAGACCGTTGCGATTTCGCGTTTGGGCAATACGGCGAGTGCATCGGTCAGTTGCCTGCGGTCGACATAGCTGACCGCGTGTGCGGTCTCGGGCCGGGCAGTTTGCGGTTTGTTGTCAGACGGTGCGTTGGCCGAACTTTCGGTGCGCAAAGGGGCGTCAAGTGCCGTGTTGGTCACCCATACCCCCCTTTCCTACCTTGCCTCACTCCGGATAAAAGATTTGCACAGGCTAATGTTTACGTAAAGACACAATTTTGACCTGACGCCTGTTCTTGGCTTTTTGAATTTGCTCTGGTGGCGGTTGGGTGTTTTCGCTAAAAAGCCAGCGATGCGTATTCAAGGGGCCTGTTTGGTGATGTTTCGGTTCGTCATGGTGGCGTGGCTGACCGCGTTCGCGGCGAGCGCCGGGGCGAAGGCCCAAGACGAGGATACCGCAGCACCCGCAGAGCAGGAAAACCAGGCGGAGAGCGAGGCTTATGTCGATTTTCGCCACATTGAGCCAGAGCCGCCAAAAATCGACCTGAACGCAGTCGGTCCTATACGGTTCCTGACCGACAGTTCGTTCCCGCCATACAGCTACAAGAACGCAGACGGTGCGCTGACCGGGTTCAATGTCGCGTTGGCCGATGCCATGTGCAAGGACCTGCGGCTGCGGTGCGAATTCATCGTCAAGCCGTGGGAGGAGTTGCTGGCCAGCCTGGCGCAAGGCGAGGGCAATGCCATTTTGTCGGGCGTGAGGATCACCCCGGCGTCCTTCAACACGCTTGATTTCACGAGACCGTTCCTGAGGTCATTCGGGAAGTTCGTCGTTCGCAGCGGTACCGCCCTTAAGCAACCAAGCGTGCGGGCGTTGGCCGGCAAACGCATCGGCGTTGCCGAGGCCAGCAGCCATGAAGCGTTTCTCAAGGCATTCTTCCCGCGATCGCGCATTTTGCCGAGCAAGGACGTTGCAGCGGCCCGGGAGGCCCTGCGGCTCGGCAAGATCGATGCGCTGTTCGAGGACTCCGTCAAGGCGATGTTCTGGATCGTCGGACAAGATGCACAAAACTGCTGCCGGTTCTTGGGCGGCGGCTTTCGTGACCGCATCTACCTGGACGTCGCCTTGTCGATTGCCGTCAAGCGTGACAACACCGTGCTGCGCGATGTCCTCGATCACGGTCTCGACCGGCTTCAGACGTCGGGCCAGTTCATCCGCATCTACCGCAAGTTCTTTCCGCTCGATGCCTGGTGAGACAGGACCGGTGGCTCTGACCTCAAAAGGTGGCCAAGACGACCGCGCGGTGCTTATCCTGGCGCACGGGGCGGGTGCGCCGATGGATTCACCGTTCATGGCGGAAATGGCCGGACTGCTCGAAGGATATGGCGTTGCGGTGAAGCGCTTTGAATTCGACTACATGGCGGCCCGGCGCACGACAGGCAGAAAAGCGCCGCCGCCGCGGGCCGAAAAGCTGCTTGCCGAATATCAGCAGGTGATCGACGGCGAAACGGCCAGCCGGATCATCATCGGCGGCAAGTCGCTCGGCGGGCGGGTCGCAAGCATGATCGCTCAGCACAATTTCGAGGCCGGCCGGGTCAGGGGCCTGGTCTGTCTGGGCTATCCGTTTCATCCGCCCGGCAAGCCGGAACGCCTGCGCACGGCGCATCTGGCCGAGATGACCTGTCCGGCGTTGATCGTGCAGGGTGAGAACGACCCGTTCGGCACCCGCACCGAAGTGGCCGGCTATGACCTGGCCGGGTCGATCGCGTTTGCCTGGATCGAACAGGGCAACCATGACCTGGTCCCGCCGAAGCGCACCGGTATCACGGCGGATGCTGCACGAGCCAGAGTTGCACAGCATGTCTATTCTTTTATTTGTAATACATAATATTTGCCATACATATTGAATTCAACGAACCCGACCTGGGGTGAAGCAAGAAAAAACTTGTGGTGGTAAAGCGACGATGAGCCGCGCTGAAAGACCGGAGACGGAGGCTGTCAGAGGATAAAATCGCCATTTGACAGGTCCGCGAGTTGCAGGCCCTTGAGAACCAGAACGTCGCCCTGGCCCATGTCGAAGATGACATTGCCCGAGCCGTCTCTGCTGGCGGATCTGGCGGCGTTTGCCGAGTTCAGATTGAAGTCCGACAAATCGAGCCGGTCTGTGCCAGGGCGAAAATCCTTCACCATGTCCCGGTCGCCGCCGCGTGTGAACTGAAACACATCGGCGCCGCCATTGCCTTTCAGGCGGTCGTTGCCGGCATCGCCCGACAGAACGTCATTGCCGCTGCCACCGATCAACACATCGTTGCCAGTGCCCGCTATCAGTTTGTCGTTGCCGCCGTGGCCGAAGAGCTTGTCGCGACCGTTGCCGCCGTTCAACGTGTCCCGGCCCTGACCGCCGCGCAGGATGTCATTGCCGTCGCCGCCGATCAACTTGTCGTTGCCGCCGCCGCCGCTGAGAACATTGTCACCGGAATTCCCGGTCAGTTTGTTCGCCAACCTGTTGCCGGTCGCGTCCAGGTCGTCCAAGCCGAGCAATTCCGCCGAGCGGGCTTTGTTGACCAGCCTGATGCTTGCCGAAGCGGCGATATGAGAGGTGCCGACCAGGTCGACCTTCACATTCTGATTGGACACCTCGACTTCGACGCTGACCGGCGCCGGCAGACCTCCCCCAGAGAACTTGACCAGCAGATCGCCGCTGGCAGTGGTGTTGTGGGAATACCCGCCGGAGGCCCACACCTTGCCGCTTTCCAGCACACTGCCGTTCTTGGACAGGCTGACGTTGACACCTGAGCGACCCTCACCGATCGAATAGAAATCGTCATTGTTGCTGTCGTTGTAGACGACGCCGGTGATGAAGTTTCCCGACCCCGAGCGGCCGAAATTCTGGGTCAGCATCAACGCATTGTAGGTGTTTCCGGTGGTGAAAAGGCCGGTCTCGATGCCGACACCGATTTCCTTGAAACTATCACTGAGAATATTGACCCGGTGGCCGGCGCTCTTGAACAGACCGTCGTGCGCCATCCGCGTCGACCTGAGCTGATTGAGGCCACCCGTGCTGCCGTTCCAGGCAATATTCTCGCCCCAGGTCCAATTGCCGGTAAAGCGGTAGCCGGCATCGGCCATGCGGTCGCCGGGGTCGGAGCCGCCGGCGCCGGTGTGGGAGAACCTGTCGACGTTCAACATCCAGCGGCTGTGATCCTCGGCCGCGTCGTTGATATTCGAATTGAATGCAAGAGGTTGTTTAGAGGAGGCCGAGATGGTGCCGGAAGACAAACCGGAATTCAACCCGATGCCAAGCCGGTCTGCTTCGGCTTTCGGGTCCAGGCGGGCGCGATTGACTAACTCAAGGACATACTGTTCATAGGCTGTCGGGGCAGACACCGTGTCTCTCCATATCTTGCATGCCAGCAGGCGTACAATAACCGTCGCGGATTTACTAATAGTGTTGGCGTTGGCTAAATTTTGTGTGAAATGCAGCGACAATCTGATTTCTTGATGATGGCGAGGCCATAATGATTTCGGCGCTTTTCCGCTGGTTCGAGCGTCTGGCCGAGCCCTTTCCGGCCTGGCAACCGGAGATGCCGCCGGACACGCTTTGGCGTTTCGTTGCGCATTATGCCTGGCCGTTTCGCCGGCTGATCGGCTGTGCCGCCGTCTTGGCGGCGGTGATCGCGATCCTCGAAGTCGCGCTGTTCGCCTTCGTCGGCCGGTTGGTGGATTGGCTGAACAGCGCCGACAAGACGGCGTTCTGGGACCTGCATGGCTACACGCTGACCGGCATGAGCATCCTGGTGCTGGTGATCCTGCCGGGGTTGAAGTTCATCTATGAAGTGATGGTGCATCAGGGTCTACTGGGTAACTTCGCCATGCGCACCCGCTGGCAGGCGCATCGCTACGTGCTGCGCCAGTCGATGCAGTTCTTCCAGGACGATTTTGCCGGCCGGGTGGCGACCAAGGTCATGCAGACGGCACTGGCGGTGCGCGACCTGGTGATGAAGATCACTGAGGTGCTGCTCTATGTCGGGGTCTATTTCACCGCCGCGGTGGTGATGTTCGCGCTGAGCGACATCCGGCTTACTGCGCCAATGATCGCCTGGCTGATCGGCTATCTTGCGGTGCTGCGCTATTTCGTGCCGCGGCTGTCGCGGATTTCAATGGAGCAGGCCGACCACCGCTCGATCGTCACCGGCCGCGTCGTCGACAGCTACACCAACATTCCAACGGTGAAGATGTTTGCCCACGCCGATGGCGAGGATGCCTACATCAAGGCCGGAATGGAGGGGTTTCTGGACAACGTCTACCGGCAGATGCGCTTGTCGACGCTGCTGACCGTGACGTTGAACTGGATGAACGGGGCGCTGCTGTTCAGCGTCGCCGGGGCGTCGATCTGGTTGTGGTCGCTCGATGCGGTCACAACCGGAGAGATTGCCTTTGCCATGGGCCTGGTGCTGCGGCTGCAGGGCATGTCGCAGTGGATCCTGTGGGAAGTCTGGGCGCTGTTCGAAAATCTCGGCGTGGTGCAGGACGGCATCGAGACCGTGGCGCGCGAGCGCAATATCGTCGATACTCCCGATGCCGCGGAGTTGCAGGTCGAACACGGCGGGCTGTGTTACGACGACATTTCGTTCAACTACGGCAAGCGCGTCGGTGATGCCGGCAGCGGCGTGATCGAGCACCTGACACTCGGCATCGCACCGGGCGAGAAGGTTGGCCTGGTCGGCCGCTCCGGGGCCGGCAAATCGACTCTGGTCTCGCTGCTGTTGCGGTTCTACGATCTCGAAAGCGGCCGGATCACCATTGACGGTGTCGACATCGCCAAAGTCACACAGGACAGCCTGCGCCATCAGATCGGCATGGTGACGCAAGACACCTCGCTGCTGCACCGTTCGGTGCTCGACAACATCCGCTACGGCCGGCCGCAGGCAAGCCATGACGAGGTCGTGCTCGCCGCCAAGAGAGCCAAGGCGCATGACTTCATCGAAACGCTGGAAGACGGCAAGGGCCGAACCGGCTATCAGGCCCATGTCGGCGAACGCGGGGTGAAACTGTCGGGCGGGCAGCGCCAACGCATTGCAATCGCCCGGGTGCTGCTGAAAGATGCGCCGGTCCTCATACTCGATGAAGCCACCAGTGCGCTCGATTCAGAAGTCGAAGCGGCAATCCAGGAAAGCCTGTACCAGTTGATGGAGGGCAAGACGGTGATCGCCATCGCCCACCGGCTGTCGACGATTGCCGCCATGGACAGGCTGATCGTCATGGACAACGGCCGCATCGTCGAACAGGGCAACCATCAGGAGTTGCTTGACAGGCAAGGGCTGTACGCAGAACTGTGGGCGCGCCAGTCCGGCGGCTTCCTTGCGGGCGATGACGCCCTTGCGGCAGAATGAGGCTTGAACTGCAATGATCCGTGCCATGCTCACAACCCGCCACCCGCTGCTGAACAAGGAAATCACCGCCGGACACATCGATATCGCCAACGACCAGTCCGGCAACGAGGACGCCTCGCACCACGATGTCGCGGTGTTTTGCCGGGCAAAGGGCAAGGCGGAATCGGAACTGCTGACCGGCGGTCGGCTGGAAAATTTCGCCCGCAGCGAACTCAGCTACTACGACCTCATGCATCAGGCGCTGAACGCCGTTTCAGGCGATGGTTTCAGCGAAACCGCACGGGCGCAACCGGTCCTGAAGGTGACGATCACCCAGGTCCCCGGCGGCACCGGCCAGGCGAAACTTGAAGGCCTGGTGCGGCTGCAGCGGCTGAAGGGCGGCAGCGATATCGCGGCACGCTACAAGATCGAGCTGTTCGCGACCGATCCGGACGGCAAGCTGGCGGCGTTCCGCGAGGCTCAAGTCCGAGACTTCGACACCACCAGACATGGCCCGTTCGCGCTGTTGCAGGCCGGCCTGAACGCCGCCGTGCAGGACGGCTTTTACAGACGGTCGCGGGACACCAGATCCGCCTAGGCGGCCAGTTTGCGTTTTTGCTGCGGTAAAAAGGCAAAACTGTTGAAAAGGGGCTTTTTCCCGCCGCTGCATGGTCTATAAGCACAGCGGCAATTCCCCGCCCGGGTTGCGGCGCACACGCGCCCGGCTGAACGTTCTGGAGGTTTTCATGGCAATTCGTGTAGCAATCAACGGGTTTGGACGCATCGGCCGCAATATCCTGCGCGCTATCGCCGAGGCTGGGCGCAGCGACATCCAGGTCGTGGCAATCAACGATCTCGGACCGGTGGAGACGAATGCCCATCTGCTGCGCTTCGATTCGGTGCACGGGCGTTATCCCGGCGAAGTGAAGGTCGACGGCGACACCATCGATATCGGCACCGGGCCGATCAAGGTGACGGCGATCCGCAATCCGGCCGAACTGCCGTGGGGCGAGCTTGATATCGATATCGCAATGGAGTGCACCGGTATTTTCGCAGCCCGCGACAAGGCGGCAATGCATCTGGAGGCCGGCGCCAAGAGGGTGCTGGTGTCAGCGCCGGCATCGGGCGCCGACCTGACGGTGGTCTACGGCGTCAACCATGACAAGTTGAGCAGTGATCACACGGTGGTCTCGAATGCCTCGTGCACGACCAACTGCCTGGCGCCGGTCGCCAAGGTGATCAACGACACGGTCGGCATCAACAAGGCGTTCATGACCACCATCCACGCCTATACCGGCGATCAGCCGACACTGGACACCATGCATTCGGACCTCTATCGCGGCCGGGCAGCGGCGATGTCGATGATCCCGACCTCGACCGGAGCTGCCAAGGCGGTCGGTCTGGTGCTGCCGGAACTCAACGGCAAGCTCGACGGCGTGGCTATCCGGGTGCCGACACCGAACGTGTCGGTGGTCGACCTGAAGGTGGTTACCAGTCGCGACACATCGGTGGAAGAAATCAACGAGGCGGTGCAGCGCGCCGCCGCGCAGGAACTCAAGGGCATCCTCAACACGACCGACCGGCCGAATGTGTCGGTCGACTTCAATCACGACGCCCATTCTTCGACATTTGCCCTGGACCAGACCAAGGTGATGGACGGCAATCTGGTGCGCATCCTCACCTGGTACGACAATGAATGGGGTTTTTCCAACCGCATGTCCGACACCGCTGTGGCCATGGGCAAGCTGATCTGATGACCATCAAGATCGCCCCCTCTATTCTGTCGGCCGACTTTGCCCGGCTGGGCGAAGAAATCAGGGCGATCGACGAACAGGGTTGCGACTGGGTGCACGTCGATGTGATGGACGGCCATTTCGTGCCCAATATCACCATCGGCCCGATGATCGTCGACGCCATTCGACCGGTGACCGACAAGGTTCTCGACGTGCATCTGATGATCGCGCCCTGCGACCCGTATATCGAAGCCTTCGCCAAGGCCGGGTCCGACATCATCACCGTTCATGCCGAGGCCGGGCCGCATCTGCACCGCACCCTGCAAGCGATCCGTGCCCAGGGCAAGAAGGCCGGTGTATCGCTCAATCCGTCAACGCCGGAAAGCGTCATCGAATACGTCCTCAACGATCTCGACCTGATCCTGGTGATGACGGTCAACCCCGGTTTTGGCGGTCAGGCGTTCATAAGCGAAATGGCCGACAAGATCGCCCGGATCAAAGCCATGATCGGCGACCGGCCGATCGACCTTGAGGTCGACGGCGGGGTGAGCCCGGAGACCGCGGGCATCGTCGCGGCGGCAGGCGCCAATGTGCTGGTGGCCGGTTCGGCGGTGTTCAGAGGCGGCACGCCGGCGGACTACGGCCGCAACATCGCCGCTATCCGCACCGCAGCCGAGGCAGTTTGCTGACACGGACAAAAATGTTCTTGTTTTGGACTGCTTAGTTCTGCGAATCGCGCTAGACTGGATCGATGGATTTTTCTGCAACCGCATTTTCCCTGTCCGGCAGGGCCGTTACCTGGGCCGAGGTGCTCGTTGGTGCCGGTGTGTTGGGGCTCGCCCTCATCGCTGTCACATTGTGGCTGGCCTGGCGGGCGGGGCGGGTACGGCGCGATGAAGCGCTGGAAGCGGTGCGCCGAGCTGGAGAACTTGAGCTGCGGCTGGCGGAAATGGCCGGACAGTTGCGTCAGTTCGCCGAAACGACCTCGACGCGCGATGCCCATCTGACCCGGGCGCTCGACGACCGCCTCGACAAGGTGAGCCAACGGCTCGGCCACGGCCTGAACGAAAGCACCCAGCAAACCAGCAACTCCCTGCGGCAACTGCACGAACGCCTGGCGGTGATCGATACCGCGCAGGCCAACATCACCGCGCTGTCGTCGGAAATGATCGGATTGAAGGATATCCTGTCGAACAAGCAGGCCCGTGGCGCCTTCGGCCAGGCGCGCATGGAAGCGATCATCCGCGACGGCCTGCACAGCGCCGCCTACTCGTTCCAGACGACACTGTCGAACGGCACCCGGCCGGACTGTCTGGTGAAACTGCCGGAAAGCGAATTGCGGGTGGTGATCGATGCCAAGTTCCCGCTCGAGGCGTTCAATGCGCTCAAGGCCGCCGAAAACGATGAAACGCGCAAACTGGCCGAGCAGCGGTTGCGCAAGGATGTCCAGCATCACATCAGGGAAATCTCGCAAAAATACCTGATCCGGGGCGAGACCCACGAGACGGCGATCATGTTCGTGCCGTCCGAGTCGATCTATGCCGACCTGTACGAACACTTCGAAGACGTGATGCAGAAGGCTCACCGGGCCCAGGTGGTGATCGCCTCGCCCAACATCCTCATGCTGCTGGTGCAGACCATGCAGGCGATCTTCAAGGATGCCCGGATGCGCGAGCAGGCCGGGCTGATCCAGGGCGAAGTGGTGCGGCTTCTGGACGACGTCGAACGGCTTTCCAACCGGGTCTACGACCTGCAACGGCATTTCGGCCAGGCCAATCAGGACATCGACAAGATCCTGGTGTCGAGCGACAAGATCACCAAGCGCGGCCAGAAAATCGAACAGCTGGAATTGCAGGAGGTCCCCGATGCGGAGCCGGCGGCAAAACCAAAACTGGTTGCCGGGGAATGAACATCCGATAGGGCAAGAAAAAGAACGCGTCCGAGTTCTTGTGAACTTTCTTGACGCGCCCAGTTCCTGCGGGGAAGTCGGGTCCTGCCGGAAACCGAAGGTGCTGGGGAGAGGGTGGCTCCCGGCAGGTGAGCAATTGTTTGCAGTTACTTCGAGATGTAGATCGCCTGCTGCAATTCGGCCTTGATCGTCTCGAAGGTGTTGGCCAGGTCGGCGCCATCATCGGCGATGAAGAAGTCCTTGTCGGGGTCGGTTGCACAGCCTTTGAGGCGGTTTTCAGTAGCCTGGTGCTGCAGGTCGAACGCCACGGTGATGACGCGGATACCATCCGTCTTTGCGTTCTGGCACAGGGTCTCGAGGTTGTTTTCACCCTGAGAAACATTGCGCGATGACCCTGGGCCGAATGCCGGTTCGGTTTGGCGACCATCGGTCAGCAGCACGATGACTTTCATGTTGTCATCATCG
>JAHEJE010000347.1 GCA_024639035.1 Alphaproteobacteria bacterium | reverse complement strand
GCCAACTCGCCCAGACCCACCCCAACCAGCGCGACGTCATCCTCGGCTGGACCATCCTCGGCGACCCCGCACTTCGCATCCTGCACTGAACACCACAACCGCCGCACCGGCCCGAGCGCCGCGGCGGCGGGCCGTTGTATACAATGGGCCGATGAGTGCCTTCGTCTGCGTGTTCCACCGCGACGCCAGTCCGGTATCCGCCGTCACCCTGGAGCCGATGATGACGGCGCTGCAGCACCACGGACCCGACGGGTCGGACACGCTGATACGGGGCGGCATTGCGCTCGGTTTCCAGCACTTTCGCACCCTGCCCGAGGACAAAGACGGTGAACAGCCGATATTCAACGCCACGGACAACACCACCTTCATGTTCGATGGCCGACTCGACAATCGCGAAGAAATCGAGAAGGCGCTCGAACTGCATCGATCCCCACCGCTGTCCGATGCGGAACTGGCGCAGGCCGCTTACCGGCGCTGGGGCGATAGTGCATTCGCCCGGCTGCTCGGTCCGTTCGCGCTGTTGGCGGCAGACCCCAGCGCAAACCGGATAACCCTGGCCCGCGATGCCCTGGGGGACCGGACCGTGTTCTATTATCTCGATCAACGGCACCTCGTCGTTGCATCGGAGCCCTGCGCCGTCCTTCGCCACCCGGCGGTTACAGCGCGAGAGCAGCCCGCGCGGTTGGCGGCCTTCTTCAACCTGGAGTGGCCGGCCGACGGCAGCAGCTTTTTTCAAGCTGTTGATGAGCTGCTGCCCGGGCACTGCCTGGCGGTCTCTGCACGTACCAGCCGATTGACGCAGTACTGGCGTTTGCGGCGCAGCGACGAGTATCGCCGTTGGCGATCGCAAGCCGTACAGGAGCGCTATCGCGAACTGCTCGACAAAGCCGTGGCCTGCCGCCTGCGATCCAACTCACCGGTGGCGATCTCGCTGAGCGGTGGCCTGGACTCGACGAGCATTGCCGCCCTTGCCTGCCGGCACCGGACGATCAGCGCCTACTCGTTCGTGTTCGACACCCTGCCGGCCTGCGATGAACGCGACAATATCCGCAGCGTCGCCGACGCGCTGGGGCTGGAATACCACTGGCTGCGCGGCGATGACCTTTATCCGTTGGCAGACCCTGAGTTTGAGACGGTAGCGACCAATTCGCCCGACGCCAACCCGTTCGGCCTGCTCAAGTCGGCACTCTACGCCGCCGCCGCACAACGCCGGCACCGAGTCATGTTGAATGGCGATGCGGCCGACCTGGTGTTGACCGGCAAGCTGTATTATCTGCGTGATGCGTTCGCCTGCGGACAGTTTTCGATGGCATGTCGGGATATGGTCAGGGAGCTGAAAGCGGCTGCGCAGGGCAACGAGACGGCACGCAATGTGCTGCGAAGACTGTTGCCATTCAACGGCATTCGGCAAGGCCGCTCGCACCGGCTGCGCGACTGGCTGACCCCGGCCGCAAGGGCGAATCTTCCGCCCTCGCAATACTCGCCCCTGGTGCCGCCACAGCGCTTCGGCGGCGACCGCTACGACAAAGCGGTGAGCATGTTTGCGGCTCGTTCGGAGTGTCTGGATACACGTTTGAGCGCCAGAGCCGGGGTCGAACGGCGCAGTCCCTATCGCGATCGGCGGTTGGTCGAGTTCATCGCGAATTTACCGCAGCATCATGTTTTTCGCCCGGGTCTGGACAAGCGGCTGGTCCGAGAGTCAATGGCCGGCGTGCTGCCGGCGGCAGTCATCCAGGCCCCGCGCAGCGGGCTGCTATATGAATTGTTTCAGCGCGGGCTGGGTGAAAAACGTATGTTCGTGTCCCAAGTGCTGCAAAGGCCGGGGGCAGGCTGGCCCGAGTTCGTCGAGTCCCGCGCGGTGAACGACTACCTGTCCGGCAATACATCATCGGGCGTGGCGTCAACGGTGGTCTGGCTTTGCCTGTGCTATGAACTGTGGCGTCGCAAGGTTTATACTCAACCTAATTGATGTCGCCCTAAGGTGTAGCGATGAGCAAACCGAAAACATCGCAAGATAGAGCCGAACACGCTGCCGCAACGCGCGGGCAAGCGCGAACAAAGAAAAGATATTCGCGCCCGAGGCTCTCCAGCTACGGTGACATACGCGATTTGACCCTGGGGGGATCCAATCCCCTGGTGGTCGACTCGGGAGGGGGTTTCGGTCCCTTCCCCGGCCCTTGATGGGTGGAGATTGCTGCGAAGATGCATTAGTCGACCATGCGCGGTTATCACCGAAGACATTAAAGACACGACCCCAAACGATGTGCGGCGCAGATTTTGCGTACTAGCGAATCTATCTGCATTCGGTCCCGCACCAGCGATAAAACCCGCGGTTACCGCTATCGCGTCGCCTCGCGCGAGGTAGTCAGTGATGTGCCGTTGCCTTGCATGGCCAGCTTCGCCATCGCCGGAAGCGGGAGGTCATGGCCAATGCCGGCGTTCGACGACAACGAGCTGGTGAAGGTCGAATGGCAGAGCTCCGGCAGGTTTGTCGTCGCCAACGGCAGTCACAGGGTGTCCTGTCGTGCCTCGACGCGGGACCTGCAGGTCGACATCGACGGCATCGGTCGGTTGATCCTGCGCGATCATGGCCGTGCCATCGTCTGCAAACCAGCTACTGCTCCGCAACACCAAGATCCCATCGATGTATTGCTGGAAAGCGCCATCGTGGGCCCCGGGATCCTGCTGAGCCTGGCCTATGCCGGCATCTTCGCCTTGCACGGTTCAGCCGTGGGCACGCCGGACGGCTGCTCGGTGGCACTGATCGGTGAATCCGGCGCCGGTAAGTCCACGCTGGCCGAAGCGAGCGGCGATGGCTGGCCTCGCGTTGCGGATGACGTCGTGCCGGTCGCCTTTCACGGGGGGACTGCTGTTCTGCTGCCGCATTACCCGCAATTGAAGATGTCAAACGACGAGCAATATCCGCGCGGCGCGCCG
>JAHEJE010000346.1 GCA_024639035.1 Alphaproteobacteria bacterium | reverse complement strand
AATGATGCCGGCGATTTGTAGCGCAATGCAGAGTGTCGCCGGCGGGGATTGTAGAAGCCATCGATGTATCGGCCAAGTGCCGATGTCGCGGCTGATCGGGTCTGGAAGCTGGTCCGCCAGATCAGTTCGTTCTTGATCGTCTTGAACACCGTTTCCACCATCGCATTGTCATAACAATTGCCCTTGCCGCTCATCGAAGGGATGATGGCATGCGCCTTCAACAGCTTCTGGTAATCATCCGAACAATATTGGCTGCCGCGATCGGAATGATGGATCAGGCCCGGTGACGGCTGACGCATGATTATGGCTTGCCGTAGTGCTCTCAGCGCGAGGTCCTTCTTCAACCGGTCGCTCGTTGCCCAGCCGACGATACGACGGGAGTAAAGATCGAGCACGATGGCCAGATACAGCCAGCCCTCGGCCGTCCAGATATAACTGATATCGGCACCCCACTTGTGGTCGGGACCATCGCAGGCAAAATCCTGATCGAGGAGATTGGCTGCCACCGGGCCACCATGAGAACTGTCGGTGGTCTTCTTGTATCGGCGTTTCTGTAGTGCCTTGAGACCGTTGTCGCGCATCAGACGGGCTATCCGATGCCGACCGACAGCAAGTCCGTCATCGGTAAGTTCGGCGTGCATGCGCGGCGCGCCATAGGTCTCGTTGGATGTTGCGAACTGGGCGCGGATATGGGCGAGCAGGATCATGTCGTCGAGCTGGCGCTTGCTTGGGCCCCGGCTCCTCCAGGCAAAATATCCACTCTGGCTGACGCCAAGAACCGTGCAAAGTCGATGGACGGGGAACGCCTTCTTCGCCTCATCAATGAGCTTGAACCTCATCGACTTCCCTCCTTGGCGAAAAAAGTTGCGGCCCGCTTCAGGATTTCGCGTTCCTGACGAAGCAGTTCATTCTCCTTGCGTAGCCGCGCCAGTTCCTTGGCCGTGTCCTCATGCGGACCGGCAAGCAGATCCGCTTCCCGATATCGCCGCTTCCAGCGCGTCAGCGTCGATAACCCAATCCCCAGATCATCGGCGACCTGGCCAATCGTGCGCCCGCTCGTCTGCGTCAGACGAACCGCTTCGCGCTTGAAATCTTCCGTAAATGTTCTGCGTTCTCGTTTGCCCATTGGGTCCTCCTGTTGCGTTCAACGCTATCAGAAAGTCCCTCCACTTTTGCCGGGCAAGTCCAAAACTCTTCCCGATGCGAGCAAACCGTTCCTAACCTTTTGGTGGTCTCATTAGCGAACAGAGACTGTAGGGCGAACTCCCGCAATTCGGCACTCCAACCTCCGTCTCACCGCCAGAAGGTCGGTCAAACCTTCTCCATAAATGCCCAGAATGTCGAGATATTTCCAGAGTGCAGCAGAAAGCCTCGCATTGAGCAAAGTAGGGTGGTGGGCCCGGCAGGACTCGAACCTGCAACCAGACGGTTATGAGCCGTCGGCTCTAACCAATTGAGCTACAGGCCCACCATGGCGCTTGCTATAGCGAAAAATGTCCGGTGCGCCAATTGTTTCTGGTCGAATGGCGGCCGCTTGCAGCGTCATGCGCCTTGCAGGTGCATTCATCCGCCTCACGCTTGCCGCAATCAATGCTAGCCCGGATTTCTCACACCGGCAGCGGTTTATGACGCAGATGCTTGGATTTGTGAGGCTTTTGAGAACCGAAGGTAATACCGGCCGTATTTTCGAGGTTCTCAAAAGCTTCACAAATTCAATGATCAAGTCAGAAATTGCTGCCGGTGTGAGAAATCCGGGCTAGAACAGGTCGCCGACAGGAAGCGCAACACGCCATCACCAGGGGGACCTCAAAGTGAAACACCCAGCCACACCGATCTTCGCCGCGTTTGCCGGCGCCGCACTCATGGCCATGGCCGCACCTCTTGCCGCTGATGACAGCTCTCAGCCCAAGCGCACAATGGTGCTGACCGGCCACGGCGAGGTCATCAGCGAGCCCGATCTGGCAACCGTGACACTCGGCGTCGTGCGCGAAGCCAAGACCGCGCGCGCCGCATTGAGCGCCAACAATCAGGCAATGGCCGAAGTGATCTCAACGGTAACCAGCGCCGGGATTGCGCAAAAGGATGTCCAGACTTCCAATTTTTCGGTTTCGCCCAAGTATCACTACCCCAATCAGAAATCGACCGGCGAGCGGCCGGCACCGCGCATTGTCGGCTATACGGTCTCCAACTCCGTCACGGTGACCATTCGCGATCTGGACAAATTGGGTGAAGTGCTCGACAGCGTCGTCAGCGCCGGCTCAAACCAGATCAACGGTGTCACCTTTTCAATTGCCGAGCCGAGACCTTTGCGCAACGAGGCTCGCAAACTTGCCACACAGGATGCCATCGCAAAGGCCGAGCTCTTTGCCGTGGCTGCCGGCGTAAAGCTGGGTCCGATCATTTCAATCAGCGAACACTTCATCCACGTGCCGCCGCCGCAGCCGAAGTATGCTCGCACCATGGCCATGGAAGCTGCCGACGCAGTACCAATTGCTCGCGGCGAGCATGAAATCAGCGCGCAGGTCAACATGACCTGGGAAATCCGATAGTGCATCGGGGTTGTAATCTGAATCTGTGCCATCCCGCTCCCCCGCCCAACCACCCGCAGGGTACCCTTGTATCGGGTGGTTGGGCGGGGGGAGCGGGATGGCACAGACTTATCGCCCGATGCGTTAGCAGCGCACCCGGCGTCGAACTACTGCCGGCCGCCACTGTTGCCGCCACCACCGCCGCTGGAGCCGTTGCCGCCACCACCGTTTGCCGGGCTGGCGATCGAGGCCCGGCAGCGCCCTGCCGTCGAAACGCGGAAATCGCGCCGTAGCGAACGCTGGGAACGCACATACGGAAAGCCGCGCGACACCTCGTTGCGCCGCACCAAGAAACCCGGTTCGCTGACAGTTTGCGCCGGCTGACCCGGGCGCACCAGGGCGAGCTCGCA
>JAHEJE010000065.1:3319-10944 GCA_024639035.1 Alphaproteobacteria bacterium | reverse complement strand
GTCCCCCGACACACGCATTGGACGCGATGTGACGGTTGGCCCGAATGTTGTGATCGGCCCCGGCGTTGCCATCTCCGACGGCGCGCGGATCCTGCCCTTCTGCCATCTCGAGGGCGCTAGGGTGGGCAAGGGCGCGGTGATCGGTCCCTACGCCCGGTTGCGCCCGCAGGCCGATGTCGGCGACGGCGCCAAGGTCGGAAATTTCGTGGAAATCAAGAAGGCGACGCTGGAAGCCGGCGCCAAGGTCAATCACCTTACCTATATCGGCGATGCCCGGGTCGGGGCCGGGGCAAATGTTGGGGCAGGGACGATCACCTGCAACTATGACGGGTTTTTCAAGCATTTTACCGATATCGGCGAAGGTGCCTTCATCGGCTCGAACAGTGCGCTGGTGGCGCCGGTGAAGATCGGCGACGGCGCCATGATCGGCTCCGGCAGCGTGATCACCCGTGATGTGCCGGCCTCGGCGCTGGCGGTGGCGCGCGGCCGTCAGGAAAACCGGCCCGGCTGGGCAGACAAGTTTCGCACGCTGATGCGTGCCAGAAAAAAAGCGCAAAGCTAAGGGGAGCAGGTCATGTGCGGGATCATTGGCATACTGGGCACCGCGCCGGTGGCGATGGCGCTGGTCGACGGGCTGAAGCGCCTGGAGTACCGGGGCTACGATTCCGCCGGTATCGCGCTCGTTGAGAAAAACGTGCTGACCCGCGTGCGGGCGCCGGGCAAGCTGGTCAACCTGGAAGCAAAACTGCGCGAAAACGACCTGCCGCAGACCATTGGCATCGGCCACACGCGCTGGGCGACCCATGGCGCTCCGACGCAAACCAACGCCCACCCGCACAAGGCCGGTGGCGTCGCCGTCGTCCATAACGGTATCATCGAGAATTACCGCGAACTGAAGGATGAACTGTGCGCCAGCGGGGTGTCGTTTACCACCCAGACCGATACAGAAGTGGTCGCGCATCTGGTGAACGAAGCCATCAATGCCGGCGCCGGACCGCGCGAGGCCGTCTGCCAGACTCTGGAAAGGCTCGAAGGCGCCTTTGCCTTTGCCTTCATCTTCGCCGGAGAGGAAAACCTGATGATCGGCGCCCGCAAGGGTAGCCCGCTGGCGATCGGCCATGGCGATGGCGAGATGTTTCTCGGTTCCGATGCGATTGCCCTGGCGCCGTTCACCAACCGGCTGACCTATCTCGAAGACGGCGACTGGGTCGTGCTGACCCGGGACTCGTTCGAACTTTTTAGTGCGGCGGGCGAACAGGTGGTGCGTCCGCTCATCGTCACCCAGACCAATGCCCTGTTGGCCGACAAGGGCAACTACCGCCACTTCATGGCCAAGGAAATTGCCGAACAACCGGACGTTGTCGGCCATACCTTGGCCGAGTATGTCGATTTTGCCGAGCACTGCGTGAAGTTGCCGGACGGACTGCCGTTCGATTTCGCGGATATCGACCGCGTCACCATCGTCGCCTGTGGCACGGCATCCTATGCCGGCTTGGTCGGAAAATACTGGTTCGAGCGCTATGCCCGCCTGCCGGTGGAAGTCGATATCGCCTCGGAGTTCCGCTACCGCGAAGCGCCGATGACCGAAGGCGGACTGACGATTGTGATCTCCCAGTCGGGCGAAACCGCCGACACGCTGGCGGCCCTGCGCTATTGCAAATCCCAGGGCCAGCACATCGCAGCGGTGGTCAATGTGCCGGAATCGACGATTGCCCGCGAGAGCGACGTTCTGCTGCGCACCTACGCCGGCCCGGAAATCGGCGTCGCCTCGACCAAGGCCTTCACCTGCCAGTTGACCGTGCTGGCCTGCCTGTCGATCGCCGCCGGGCGCGCCCGGGGCGCGCTGGGGGCCGAACGAGAGCGCGAACTCGTGCGCCATCTGATCGAATTGCCGAGACGGCTGGTGGCAACCCTCGAGAGCGAACCGCATATCGTTGAGATCGCCCGCAGACTGGCGGGCGCTCGCGATGTGCTCTATCTCGGCCGCGGCATCAATTTTCCCATTGCCCTGGAAGGCGCACTGAAGCTGAAGGAGATCTCCTACATCCATGCCGAAGGCTATGCGGCAGGTGAATTGAAGCACGGACCGATTGCATTGATCGACGAGGACGTACCGGTCGTGGTCATCGCGCCCCGCGATGAGCTGTATGAAAAGACCGTGTCGAACATGGAGGAGGTTGCCGCGCGCGGCGGGCAGATCATCATGATCACCGACGCATCCACAGCCGAGCAGAACAGCCCGGGTGGTTTCGACACCATTACGGTGCCGACGACAGATCCGTTCATTTCGCCGATCGTCTATGCCCTGCCGGTCCAGCAACTGGCCTATCATGCGGCAGTCTTCATGGGCACCGACGTCGACCAGCCGCGCAATCTGGCGAAATCGGTTACCGTCGAGTGAGACTATAAAAAGTCTGAAGCCTTAGGCATCCTTTAACCATAACATGGCAAAACTGGCCGTTATGAGAGTACGGTCAGTTCTATTTGCGTCTGTTGGTGCTGCGTTACTTGCCGCAAGTGCGGCTGTGTCCAGTCTTGAGGCGGCGCCCAAAATCCAAGCCACGGTTGCGGTCGACAAAGCTTACCGGTCGCTTGTGTCAGGCAACCTGGTTGAAGCGATCGCGCAATACTCCGAAGCCATCGAGTCCCGCGATCTGGTGCCGGAGACCCTGGCCAATGCGCTGCTCAATCGCGCTCTTGCCTATCAGGGCCGGGGCCAGCATGCCGATGCTGTGGACGATTACTCCGCTGCCATGCGGGTCGACGCCATGAGCGCCAAGTTGCGCGCCGTTGCTCTCTACAACCGAGCCCTGTCGCACCAGAAGCTGGCCAAGCCGGCCCAGGCGATCGAAGATTTCACCAATGCTCTGTTTCTCGATGTTGAGTTTTCCCAGGCCTATTACGGCCGCGGCAACGTGCTGCGCGAGAGCGGGCAGTACCTGTTCGCGTTGAGCGACTACGAAAAGGCGATCAAGTATCACCATCCCGAGCCGCACCTGCCACTCTACGGCGTTGCCCTGACTTACGAGGATCTCAGGCGCCCCGAGCAGGCGCAGAGGTCGCTGGTCCAGGCCCTGGCGCTGAAGCCCGATTTCGCTGCAGCCAGGCTGAAGCTTTCGGCACTGCTGACCGGCGAACAAAGCCGCAATGAGAATGCCACGGCACAGTCACCGGTCGGCAACTCCGCCAAACTGGCGACCGTACAAAACCAGATCATCACCGGTTCGCTGGACGACAGCACCGCCGATCAGGTCCGGCGCAAGGAAGAACTGCCGGTTCCGGTCAGCCCGCCATCGGCCCTGATGGCGAAAACCAGTCTCGCGTCCGACAAGCCGGCCCGCAAGCCCAAGCAGCAACTGGCTGGCCTGGCAGTGGAAAAACCGTCTGAAACGCCGACGATCGTACCGGCCAATGCGCCGGCGTCGAAAAAACAGGTCAACGCCGACAAGCTGCAAGGCTGGACCGTCCAACTGTCGTCGCAAAAGAACGAGGATGCCGCCTGGAAGGTGTGGCGAAAGCTGCAGACCAAGCATGGCAGATTGTTGAGCAAACGCGATCCCATGGTGGTCGAGGCCGACCTGGGTGATCGGGGCATATTCTTTCGCTTGCGGGTCCACAAGATCGACAACAAGAAGTCGGCGGCACGGCTGTGTTCGCGTCTCAAGCGGCGCGGAACGTCCTGCTTTGTCTCGCGCGCCCGCTCTTGACCCTATGACCTGATGTGTCCGGGCCGAGTCACGATGTAGACGGCCACGGCCGCAAGGGTGACGCCAATTACGGCCTTCACCGGCAGTGGCGCATCGGTGCCGAGGTAGAGCCAGGCAAACGAGCCGGACATCATCAGCACCGCAAGCACCTTGGCGAAATTGGGGATGACCCCGTAGTTCTCCCAGGCAAGGATGTAGGGCCCGTAGCGCGGATGGGCGCGGATGCGCGCGGCCAACTCCGGCGAGGCTTTGCTGAACGCCCACACGGCGACGAGCAGAAACGGCGTCGTCGGCAGCACCGGCAAAATGATGCCAAGACTGCCGAGACCGAGGCAAACCCAGCCCAAGGCCTGAAAGCCATGGCGCGCGAGCCGCGACGGTTGTTGGTATTCTTCCGGCTGTCTGGTCATAAAGCCTGTTGAGAGGTTATTCTTGTATTCGAGGTGGCAACTAGCATAGATGTCGGGTTGGAGTTAGGGTCCGTGGCCTGGATGCGTCAATCCGGACCGACGGGCGATATTGGTCCCTGATCCATACCGGAAGTGACTTATGGTTTGATTCATGGCGTTCTTGCGGCGCTTGCGCGCTTATTTCCTGGCTGGACTTGTGGTCATCGCACCGATTGCGATTACCGTTTGGCTTGCCTGGTGGTTCGTTTCGCTGTTCGATCAGTGGCTCAAGCCGTTCATACCGTCGGATTACAATCCCGACAGCTACCTGCCGTTTTCTGTCCCCGGCGTCGGCCTGGTGGTTGCACTCATCGGCATCACGATGATCGGCGCCCTGGCGGCGAACCTGGTTGGCCGCACGATACTGTCGTTCTGGGAGCGGATTCTTAACCGCATGCCCGTTGTGCGCAGTATCTATAAGGCGACCAAGCAGATCTTCCAGACGGCGTTTTCGCAGAGCGCCAACAATTTCCAATATGTCGGGCTGGTCGAGTATCCGCGCAGGGGTGTTCATGTCGTGGTGTTCGTGGCTCGCGAACTGGACAGCGAGGAGATCGGCCTGCTGCCCAACCGCAAGCTCTATTCGTGCTTCATGCCGACGACACCCAATCCCACATCTGGTTTCCTGTTCTTTCTGGATCACGACGAGGTACGCATTCTCGACCTAACGGTCGAAGAAGGCGCCAAGCTGGTCATTTCGGCCGGCCTGGTGACGCCCAAGCAGATCCACGAGGGTCATGGCTTGCCCGGCATCGACGACGAGGCCGCGGAACTGATTGTCAAGAAACACGGTACCAAGCCGGCCAAGCAAACCCCGACAAAAGGCAAGCCTAGCCGGAAGACAAAAGCCTGACCGCCTCGTCGCGCTCGAACAGATAAAGCAGGGTGCGCAAGGCTTCGCCACGCGACGTGGTGAGAAATTCGTCTCGGGCCAGGATCAGTTCGACATCGTCGCGCGCCGCTGCCAGCAGATCGCCGTGGGCGATCAGATTGGCCAGCCTGAATGTCGGTACGCCGGACTGCCGGGTGCCCAGCAACTCGCCGGAGCCGCGCAGCCGCAAGTCTTCTTCGGCGATGACAAATCCGTCCTCGGTCTCACGCATGATCTTCAGCCGCGCGCGCGCGGTCTCTCCCAACGGTTCCTGATAGAGCAGCAGGCAACGCGACTTGCCGGATCCGCGCCCGACCCGACCGCGCAACTGATGCAACTGGGCCAGGCCGAAACGTTCGGCATTCTCGATGATCATGATGGTCGCCTCGGCCACGTCCATGCCGACCTCGATCACCGTTGTCGATACCAGAACCGAGATTTCACCGCTCTTGAAGCGTTCCATGACGGCATCTTTTTCCGGTCCCTTCATGCGGCCGTGCACCAGCCCGACCTGACCGGCAAGACGGGTGCCGAGGGCCGCGAACCGGTCCTCGGCGGCGGCCAGGTCGACCAGTTCGCTCTCTTCGACCAGCGGACACACCCAATAGGCCCGCTGGCCTGCCGCAATCGCCCGCTCGATGCCGTCGACAACCTCGTCGAGGCGCTGCAGGGGCAGGACCCGGGTATCGATGGGCTGACGCCCGGCCGGCTTTTCGGTCAGCCGCGAGACGTCCATGTCGCCGTATAGCGTGAGCGACAGGGTGCGCGGGATCGGCGTTGCGGTCATGACCAGCAGATCGGTGGCATCGCCGGCCTTGGCCTGCAGCGCCAGCCGCTGATGGACACCGAACCGATGCTGTTCATCGATGACCACCAGAGCAAGGTCGCGGAACTCGACACCCTGTTGGAACAGGGCGTGTGTACCGACCAGGATGCCGGTCTCGCCGGATGCCAGACGGCCCAGCACGGCTTCGCGTACCTTTCCCTTCTCGCGCCCCGTCAGCAGGTCGAGTCCGATGCCCGCCTGCCGGGCCAGCGGCTCCAGATTTGCAAAATGCTGGCGCGCCAGAAGGTCGGTCGGCACCATCAGGGCGCCCTGGCAACCCGCTTCGATGGCCTGGGCAAGAGCCAGCAGGGCAACGATCGTCTTTCCCGCACCGACGTCGCCTTGCAGCAGCCGCATCATGCGCTCCGGCTTGGCCATGTCGGCGTGGATTTCATCGCTTGCCAGCCGTTGCGAGGCGGTCAGTGAATAGGGCAGGGCGGCGAGAATTTTCTGCGATACCTCGCCATTGCCGCGCAACGCCCGCCCGCTGGCCCGTTTCATCCGCCGCCGAACCAGCGCCAGGGCCAACTGGTTTGCCAGCAGCTCGTCGTAGGCCAGGCGCGCTCGCGCCGGGGCATCGGGCTCGAGGTCGGAAAGTGCATGCGGATGATGCAGGGTTCCAAGACTGGCGGCGAATTCGGGCCAACGTTTCTTTTTCAACCAGGCGGGGTCCTGCCATTCATCGAGGTCGGGAACGAGGTCGAGGCTGGCCTGCACCGCCTTTGCAAGAACCTTTGCCGACAGCCCGGCGGTGAGCGGGTACACCGGCTCGACCGCCGGCATGGCGGCAAATTCCTCGGCGCTGAGAATATGATCGGGATGCGATATCTGGGGTACGCCGTTGAACCATTCAATGGCCCCCGAAATGAACCTGCGCTCTCCCGGCGGCAGGGTTTTCAGCAGATAGGCGGCATGGGCGTGGAAGAAGACCAGCGACAGACTGCCGGTGTCATCGAAACAATCGACCTTATAAGGCACCCGCTTGTTGTGCGGCGGCGGCGGCCGATGCCGACCGATTTCAACCTCGAGAGTGACGATGCCGTGCTCGGGAAGCTGATCGAGACTGGGCCGGAACGATCGATCGATGAGGCCGTTTGGAGCATGGAACACCAGGTCGACGACGCGGGCACCGGCCTCGTCGCGACCGAACAGCTTGCCCAGTGCGCGCTCCAGCTTTGCCCCGATGCCCGGCAGTGAACTGGCGGCGGCGAACAGCGGATTGAGGCGTTGCGGGCGCATCAGGCGATGCCGGGGTTGAATTCATCGGCCAGCGACAACCACCACGGCTGCTGCGCCAGAAACCGCCGGAACGGCGTATCGGTCTGGGCCGGTGCGTAGGTGATGTAGCGCCAGGCTTCGTGCAGGGATGCGCCTGACAGATCCTGCAGATAGGCCAGCGCCCGCAGGTGCGAGAACGCCTGGCCGGTGTGATCGTGAAAGTTGCCGTTCAGATCGGTCCACACCGCCGCATCGTGGCCGCTCGCTTCGAGCCAGGCAACCACCGAGGCGGCGACCGCGTCGTTGCAGCTGCGCGCCTCGCCGGACCGGGTGGCCCAGCCGATGTGGCCCAGGACGGTGCGTTCGCGCGCCGCCAGATCGTCCTTGGCTTCATCGAGTAGCGAACGTTTGCTGTCGATGAAACTGGTTGCCGAGAAGTCTTCCAACCCGCCGTCGATGACCAGCACCAGAGCCTGCTTTCGCTTCGGCGACACCCGACTGAACTCCACCGGCATGGCCGGGCCTGCGCCCAGGCGCCAATCGCCGGAAATCTT
>JAHEJE010000065.1:0-3219 GCA_024639035.1 Alphaproteobacteria bacterium | reverse complement strand
GCGACAACGCACTGCTGCGCCGGGTGCTGACTTACCGCGTGACCGGTTAGACCGGAAATGAGCGCCAATCCGCAAACCAGCCCCGCTGCGCTCCGCCAGTTGGTGACGCGGCCGGCTCACAAGACGGTCTCCGGCGCCCCGGAAGGCCTCGACGCCCTGGCGATTTGCGATTTCGCCCGGGCCAGCGCACCGCGATGCCTCGTTCATGTCTCGCGTGACGACCAGCGGCTGCATCAGCTGGCCGAGGCGATTGCATTCTTTGCGCCGGATATCGAGGTTGTCGCCTTCCCGGCCTGGGATTGCCTGCCCTATGATCGGGTCTCCCCGGTGTCTCACATCCTGGCCCAGCGGTTGTCGGCGCTGGTCCGGCTGCTTGGCCGCGCGCAACCCGATGCACCGATCATCGTGCTGACCACGGTCAACGCCGCCATTCAGCGGGTGCCGCCGGTCGAGGTGATTGCGCAGGCAAGCTTTTCCGCAGCGCCGGGCGCCATCGTTTCGACCGATGAACTGATCGCGTTTCTCAGCCATAATGGCTATTCGCGCACTGGCACGGTGGTCGATCCCGGTGATTTCGCCGTGCGCGGCGGTATCGTCGACATCTTCCCGCCCGGTGCCGAGGCCCCGGTGCGGCTGGATTTCTTCGGCGACACGCTGGAATCGGTGCGCCAGTTCGATCCCCAGTCGCAGCGCACCACCGGGCAGTTGCGCGGCCTGACCCTCGATCCCGCCAACGAGGTGCTGCTGAGCAGCGAGACCGTGGCCCGGTTCAGGACCGGCTACAGCGCCAGGTTCGGCGCAACGGGCTCCAGCGACGCACTCTATGAGGCGGTCAGCGCCGAACGCTGGTATCAGGGCATGGAGCACTGGTTGCCTCTGTTCTACGACGAACTCGCCACGCTGTTCGATTTCACCGGCGAGTGCGTCCTGTCTCTCGATCATCTGGCCCCCGAAGCGGTGATCTCGCGCCGCCAGCTGATCGAGGAGTATTACGAGGCCCGCCAGCAGGCCCTGGAGCACGATAGTTTCGGTGCCTCGCCCTACAAGCCCCTGCCGCCGGACAGCCTTTACCTGAGCGCCGAGGAATGGGGCCAAACGCTGGCTGGCCATCCGGTCATCCAGGTCACCCCGTTCGAGACACCGGACGCAGCGCTTTCGCTGGACGGCAAGCTGGGCCGCAACTTTGCCGCTGAACGCGCCGAACCTGGGCGCAATGTCTATGAGGCGCTGAAGGTCCACCTGGCCGGCCTGGCCGGCGCCGGCAAGCGCATTGTGATCGCCACCTGGACCGACGGGTCGCGCGAACGCCTTGAAGGCATCCTCAAGGATCATGCCGTCCCCCAGGTCGCAACGGCCAGCGATTGGCACGATGTCCTTGCCAACCCGGTGGCGGCGGTCAACATCGTCACGCTGGGCATCGAGCATGGCTTCGAGGCCCCGGACATCGCTTTTGTCGGCGAGCAGGATATTCTCGGCGACCGGCTCATCCGCCGCTCCGCCCGGGCCCGCAAGCCGAGCGATTTCATATCCGAACTGTCGAGCATCACGCCCGGCGATCTCGTCGTGCACGTCGACCACGGCATCGGGCGCTTCGAAGGCCTCAAGACGCTTGATGTCCAGGGCGCGCTGCACGATTGCCTGCATCTGTCGTATCACGGCGGCGACCGGCTGTTTTTGCCGGTGGAGAACATCGAACTGCTGTCGCGCTATGGCTCCGACGAGGCCGGCGCGCAGCTCGATCGGCTCGGCGGCGTGGCCTGGCAGGCCCGCAAGGCACGGCTCAAGGAGCGGGTGCGCGAGATCGCCGGTCAGTTGATCAAGACCGCCGCGGCGCGCGAGTTGCGTTCCGGCGCCGTGCTGAACATCGCCGACGGGCTCTACGACGAGTTTTGTGCCCGGTTTCCCTATGACGAAACCGAGGACCAGCTGGTCGCCATCGAGGCTGTGCACGAGGATCTGGCTTCGGGCCGGCCGATGGACCGACTGATCTGCGGCGATGTCGGCTTCGGCAAGACCGAGGTCGCATTGCGCAGTGCCTTCACTGCCGTCATGGCCGGCAAGCAGGTCGCCATCGTGGTGCCCACGACATTGCTGGCGCGCCAGCACTTCGCGACGTTCAGCGAGCGTTTCCAGGGCTACCCGGTGCGCATTGCCCAGGCCTCTCGTCTGGTGGCGCGCAAGGAGATCAACACGATCAAGTCGGAACTGGCCGACGGTACGCTTGAAATCGTCGTCGGCACCCATGCCCTGCTGGCAAAGGATGTGCGCTTCCGCGATCTCGGGCTGCTGATCATCGATGAGGAACAGCATTTCGGCGTCAAGCACAAGGAGCGCCTGAAGGAGCTGAAGGCCGACGTCCACGTGCTCACGTTGACCGCAACGCCGATCCCGCGCACCCTGCAGCTGGCCCTGTCCGGGGTGCGCGAGCTGTCGCTGATCACCACGCCGCCGCTCGATCGCCTGGCGGTACGGTCATATGTATCGCCGTTCGACCCGGTGACCATTCGCGAGACCCTGCTGCGCGAGCTATATCGCGGCGGACAGAGTTTTTATGTCGTACCGCGCATCTCCGACATCGACGAGGTGGCGGAGTTCCTGCGCACCCATGTGCCGGAGGTCAAGTTCGCCAGCGCCCATGGCCGCCTGGCGTCGACCGAGCTGGAAGACATCATGACGGCGTTCTACGACCGCAAGTACGATGTCCTGCTGGCAACCACGATCATCGAATCCGGGCTCGACATCCCGACCGCCAACACCATCGTTCTGCACCGCGCCGACATGTTCGGTCTGTCGCAACTCTATCAGTTGCGCGGCCGGGTCGGGCGGGCCAAGCATCGGGCCTATGCGTTGTTCACCGTGCCGGCCAACCGCACGCTGACCGCATCGGCGTACAAGCGCCTTGAAGTGCTGCAATCGCTCGATTCCCTGGGTGCCGGTTTTTCGCTGGCCAGCCACGACCTCGATATTCGCGGCGCCGGCAACCTGATCGGCGAGGAACAGTCCGGCCACATCAGGGAAGTCGGATTCGAGCTTTACCAGTCGATGCTGGAGGAAGCGGTTGCCTCGCTGCGTTCTGGCGATGAAACTTCCGATGAGCCTGATGTGTGGTCACCGCAGATCAACATCGGCACATCGGTGCTTTTGCCCGAGCGCTATGTATCGGACCTGCAGGTGAGGCTGGGGCTGTACCGCCGACTGGCGGACCTTTCCGAGCAGAAC
>JAHEJE010000345.1 GCA_024639035.1 Alphaproteobacteria bacterium | reverse complement strand
GCGTCTTGAGTTCGCCGAGCGCCTTCTTGAGCGGATTGGAGCCATGCTCTTCGGCCACACCGAACAGCATGAAGTACTTGGTGTAGTCCCAGTCCGGCTCGCCGAATTCCCAGAACGCCCCGCCGATCGTATACAGGCCGGCGGCGGCCATGTTGACCGAGCAGAAGCCGCCGTGCGCCGCATAGTTGGGCGTGCCGTACTGGATCGCCCACCAGCCGGTCAGCGACTGGCTCTGGTCACGGCCGGTGAAGAACGCAAGCTTGCGCGGGTCTTTGTTGCGGACTTCGGACAGCCACATGGTGGCGGTCCTCAGGGCCTCTTCCCACTCGATTTCGCGAAACTCGCCCGAGCCGCGTTCTCCGACCCTGATCAGCGGCTTGGTCAGCCGGGCCGGTGAATAATGCTGCATGATGCCGGCCGAGCCCTTGCCGCACAAAACGCCCTTGTTGATCGGGTGATCACGATTGCCCTCGATGTAGCGGACGGTTCCGTCTTTCAGGTACACCTTGATGCCACACCGGCAGGCGCACATGTAGCAGGTCGTGGTCTTGACCTCGTCCCAGTTCTTCACCGAGGTATCGACTTTAGGCTCTGCCACTTTGCCTCCCGGGGGGTCATATCGTGATAAGGCGCGCATCGCTCAAGCGGTGCAGCAAATTCGAGTGGCCTTTTAGACCGTCTCGCGCACCGCTTGTAAACAGGCAGTGGCGGCAAATCCATGGTGCCAGAAATGCCGGTTCAAATCACCGCCCGTTCCAGCAGCGGATCGTTTCGGGCGATTCTGGCATAACCCAGGTCCGACAGGTCCAGCGTGCGGTATTCGCCATAGGTCACAAGCTCGCTGACCCCGCGACCCATGGCTGGCGATTGCTGGAAACCATGGCCGGAAAAGCCGTTGACGAAGATGAAATTCTCAACCTCGTCATGCGGCCCGACGATGGCGTTCTGGTCGAGCGTGTTGAAGGCATAGTGACCAACCCAGGAATTGACCACCTTGATCGCCTCGAAGGCCGGCACGCGGTGCGCCAGCGCCGGCCAGACCTTGTTTTCCCAGATATCGTGATCCATGGCGAAATCGTCATGATCGACCGGCGGGTCGACATCCGGCGGGCAGCCGCAAAGATAGTACTCGCCCTCCGAGCGGACGTGGATGCCCGATGGGTCGATGGTCAGCGGCAGGGTCCCGCCGAGCGGTTTTTCAGCGGCAAAGACGAAGGTAAACCGCCGCCGCGGCTCCACCGGCACATCGAGTCCCGCCATCGCCGCGGTCAGCGACGCGCGCGGACCCGACGCATTGATGACCGTGCCGGCCGCAACCGTTTCGCCGCTAGCCAAGGTGACGCCGGTGATCCGTGTGCCGGTCCTGGCGATGCCGGTGACTTCATTGGTGATGTACTCAACCCCGCCCTGACGTGCCTTACGCCGCCACCAGGCGAACATGGTGTTGCCGTCGAAATAGCCCTCATCGACCGGATTGTGGCTGCCGAGAACAATGTCGTCGAGATGATAGAAGGGATAGTTCGCGGCAATTTCGTCCGGCGACAGGATCCGCGTGCCGGCGCCGAGACCGGTCTGCAATGCCTGATTGTCGCGCAAGACCCGGGCGAACTCGTCCGAACCGGCCAGGTACATGTAGCCGAAACTCAGCAGGGTGATGTCTGGCACCTCCGGATCGCCGCCGAGACGCGTCCTGAAATCCTTGAGAAATTCGACGCCGAACTGTGAGATGCGGATGTTGATCTCGTTGGAGAACTGCTGGCGGATGCAACTGTTGGTATGCGCCGTTGAGCACCATTGATAGCTCGGATCCTTCTCGACCACCAGCACACGGCCATCGAAGTCCGGATTGGCGGCAAGGAACCAGGCCGCAGACGATCCCATCATAGCACCGCCGACGATGACGACGTCGTAGGAGGTGTGCCGCGGTTCGCTGGAAATCGGTGGAAGTTTCATGCGCCGGTCCCGGCATCTTCGCGGATCAGGTCCGATGCCTTTTCGCCGATCATGATCGCCGGCGCATTGGTGTTGCCTGAGACGATCTCCGGCATGATCGAACAGTCCGCCACCCTCAGGTTGGCGACCCCGCGCACCCGCAGCCGCTCATCGACCACGGCATCCCTGTCCTGGCCCATCCGGCAGGTGCCGGTCGGGTGATAGATGGTCGTTGAATGCTCACGCGCCCACTGCAGCAGGTCTGTATCGCTGGTCACCGTGGCATCCGGCCGGAACGGCGCCTTGATCATCGACTTCAACGGCTCGTGCTCGGCGATCTTCAGTGCCACCTTGATGCCCTCGACGATCGTTGTGCGGTCGGTCTCGGTGGCGAGATAATTGGCATGGATTGCCGGTGGCGTGTAGGGGTCGGCCGAGTTCAGAGTGATTTCGCCGCGGCTTTCCGGGCGCAACTGGCATACCGATGATGTGAAGGCCGAGAACGGATGCACCCCTTCGCCGGGGCTGTCGGCGCTCCACGGCTGGACGTGGAACTGGATATCGGGAGTGGCCAGTTCCGGCCGGGTCTTCATGAACCCGGTCGCCAGGCTGGCCGCCATGGTCATCGGGCCGGAGCGGAACAGCCCGTATTGCAATGCAATTTTTATTCGACCGAAAACCGAGCGCACTTCATCGTTCAGCGTGGCTTCGTTGCATTTGTGGACCAGCCGCGCCTGCAGGTGGTCCTGCAATTTCTTGCCGACATCCCGGCTTGCCGCCTTGACGTCTATGCCGTGTGCTTTCAGTTGCGCCGGCTCGCCAACGCCCGACAGCATGAGGATTTGCGGCGATCCGATGGCGCCAGCGCTCAAGACGACCTCGCGGCGGGTGCGGATGAAGTGCGCCGCGCCCTTGTGGTCATAGCGCACGCCGACGGCTCGGCCATTGTCGATTTCGATGCCGGTGGTGTGGGCCCTTGTGATGACATGCAGGTTGGGTCGCTTCCTGGC
>JAHEJE010000064.1 GCA_024639035.1 Alphaproteobacteria bacterium | reverse complement strand
TGCGGGCGCGGCGGAGTTGCCCGCTGAGTGCGTTAGACAGGCTTGAAAACCAGGCAGGTTTCCGGCACCTGTCTGCCTGCTCAGCGGGCAAATCCGCTGCGCAGAATGGTGTTAATTAATGGGTCCTGACCCTAGTCAAGCCTAGCGGAGCTCAACATGTTCTATGACGCGATCAGAAACGATCACGGATTTCAGTACGACCCGTTCAAGGCCATCGTCGTGCCGCGGCCGATCGGCTGGATTACTTCCATGGCGGCGGACGGTACGGTCAATCTGGCACCGTACAGCTTTTTCAATGCGTTCTCCCAGGATCCGCACTATGTGGCCTATGGTTCGGGAACGGCAGCGCGCGGCGGACCCAAGGACACGCTGAGCAACCTGGAGGCAACGAAGGAATTCGTGGTCAACCTGGCGACCTGGGACCTTCGCGAACAGATGAACCTGAGTTCGACCAACGCGGCACCGGATGTCGATGAATTCGAGCTTGCCGGGCTGGAACGGGAGGCCTCGGCGCTGGTCGCGCCGCCACGGGTCAAGCAGGTGGCAGCGGCGCTGGAATGCCGCCATTACCAGACCGTGCCGCTGCCCGGCGATGACGGCACGGTGCGCGATCACATGGTGATCGGCCGGGTGCTGGGCATCTACATCGATGACCGGTTCATCGACGATGGCCGGGTCGATACGGCGGCGATGAAGCCGATCAGCCGGTTGGGATACAGCGAGTACGCCGTGGTGACCGAGGCGTTCCGCATGCGGCGGCCGGATTGACCGGCGAAGCAATGTGGGCGCCAGAGATCCTGGTTCTGGTGGTGGCGACGTTTGTTGCCGCCGGCATGGTGAAGGGCGTTGTCGGGCTTGGCTTGCCGACCGTCTCGATGGCGCTGCTGACGGCGACGCTCGGATTGCGCGATGCCATGGCGCTGATGCTGATGCCGTCGCTGGCCACCAATGTGTGGCAGGCGGTTGCGGGGCCGTATCTGGGGGAGATCCTGAAGCGCTTCTGGCCGATGACAATCGCCGCGCTTGTCGGGATCTTTGTCGGGCTGCGCATTGGAATTGGTGTCGACCCGGCTGTGCTGGGCGGTCTGCTCGGTATCCTGTTGTGCATCTACGCGATCACCGGCCTTGGCAAATTTACCTTTGCGGGGCTGCAGAAGGCCGAGACGGTATGGTCTGCGGTGATGGGTTTTGCCAGCGGCTTGATGACCGGCCTTGCCGGAGTGTTCATCATTCCCGGCGCCCTTTATTTGCAGGCATTGCAGTTGCGCAAGGAAATGTTCGTTCAAACCCTTGGAGTGCTGTTCGTCGTCGCCACGGTCGGGCTCGGTTTCGGACTGTCACGGTATGAACTGCTCGACGGCGACCAGGCATTGGTTTCGGCAGCAGCGGTTGTGCCGGCCTTTGCCGGCATGTATCTGGGGCAGAAGATACGGGCGAAACTGTCCGAAGAAGGTTTCCGCGTGGTGCTGTTCAGCGGTCTGGCCTGTATCGGCCTCTATCTGATATCGCGCGCCATCTGGTGACGGACGCTGTGGCATTCACCACAGACCTACCTGCCTCACTCACTCATAATGGTTACACGTTGGCGACGTGCCTGCGGGCGGTCAAGCGTCGGCGCGGCAGTCAGGAAGGTGAACGGTCATGGCCAATTGCTCGCACGAAGATCTCATATCGAACATCAAGTCAGGCAAACGTGTGGTGGAAGAGGCTCCAAAGCACGGTCACCAGCACGGCAAAAAGCCAAAACTGTCGCACGCATCCAAGCGCGAGGCGATCTACAAGGGGCGCAAGATCAGGATCCGTACGACCTACAAGATCGAAATCGATGGCGAGGCGTTGACGGTTCCGTTCACGGTCAGCGACGACGGCAGGGTCCACTGCCACGGGTTGCCCAACTATGCGGCCATTTCCGCCCTGGACCTGGTGCGGCGGCTGATCGATACCAGTCCCAAGGAGCAGCCCGACGACGAGATCGCCGCATTACTTGCAAAAAAGGCAGGAGGACACCGGTCATGACGGCGATCCGGCAAAACATTCTCGTAGGTGACACAGCGCGCGATCAGTTTCTGCAAGGGGTGGTCCTGCTGGACCAGGAGATGACCGGAATTCGTGTGGTCGATCTGGCGAATTTTGCTCAGAACAATGGAATTCCCCTGCAATTCGAGGGGATCAACCAGGAAGTGTCGACCTATGACCTGTTCGTGTTCTGGCACATGATCGCGGCCGCATTCTCATTACAGGTCGGCAATGCGGCACATGGCGGGCCGGTGTTCCTGCCGTGGCATCGGATGTATCTGATCCGGCTGGAGCAAGAGTTGCAGCGGGTGCTGGGTGATCCGGATTTCGGCATTCCCTACTGGGACTGGGCGAGTGATGGAGAAATGGCGCCAGAACAGCAGTGGCGAACCGAGCTGTGGTCGGACCTGTACCTCGGCGAGGCGCGCGGGCTTGTGCGCTCCGGGCCGCTTGGTAACATGCGGGTGCGGCTCTACCAGGTGCCGCAAACCGTCCGTGTGACCTCCGATCAGCCACGCCCGGTGTGGCGGCAGGCGGCGCTTAATGCGCAGAGCCTGCCCGACAGGATCGACGAGACCAGCGCGCTGGCCGAGCAGGACTACGATCTGCCGCCGTGGTCGCGTTTCGTCACCCGCGGGCACCGTAATGCCCTGGAAGGTTTCCTCGGTGGCACGACGATGCACAATCTGGTGCACGTTTGGGTCAGTGGCGACATGTTGCCGATGTCGTCGCCGAACGATCCGGTGTTTTTCCTCAACCACTGCAATGTCGACCGCATCTGGGAAACCTGGATGGCTGACAACGGACAGGTCTACCGCCCGGCGGCAAACGAGGGCCCGTCCGGCCATCGCATCAGCGATCGGATGCTCGACGTGTTCGGTGGCGATCTGGCGCCGGCGGACGTGCTCGATCCGCAGGAATGGTACACCTACGACACCCTGCTAAATGTGTGACGAGACGACCGGCGTGTTATAGATTGCGCCACCATGGATTCGTTTGATTTCGAACTGACATTCAGCACAGTCGTTTCGCCGGTCATCAAGTGGCTGCGCGAGCTGGGTTTTGCCTTTTCCGGGCCGGCGGCCAGTTGGACCCTTGGCCAGCTCTCGCTGATCATCTTTGCCTGGCTGATCGCTGTCGTACTGAACAAGCGGATGACGGCGGCCTGCGAGAAGTTACTGTCTCTGGTGTCCGGCAGCGTAGCGATGACGCGGTTGCACCAGATCATCGTTCGCCGCATTCCCATCATCATCTTTACCGCGCTGTTATGGGTGTCGTTGGTGGTCATGAGGGCGATCACCTGGCCGAGCCGTTCGCATATCATTCTGGCGGTTGCCAGTCTGGCCACGGCCTGGCTGCTGATCGTGATCGTCACCCGCCTGATCCGCAACCGGGCGGTTGCCAACCTGGTTGCAATAGCCGCCTGGAGTGTTGCGGCGCTGAACATCGTCGGGTTGTTGCCGCAGGCGATCGCGCTGCTCGACAGCATAGCATTCGACTTTGCCAACTTCCGATTGTCGTTGCTGGTTGTGATAAAGGCCATCGTGACGATTTCCGTCATGCTGTGGCTGGCCATTACGCTCGGCCAGTTTGCCGATTCCCGCATACGGGCGATCGACGACCTGACGCCGTCGCTGAAGGTTCTTGTCGGCAAACTGGCCAAGGCGCTGTTGTTCATCCTGGCGGTTGTGTTCGCCCTGAACATCGTCGGCATCGATCTCACCGCGTTTGCAGTGTTCTCAGGCGCTATCGGCCTTGGCTTGGGCTTCGGCCTGCAGAAGGTGGTCTCGAACCTGATCTCCGGCATCATTCTGCTGGCGGACAAGTCGATCAAGCCTGGCGATGTCATCAGTGTCGACGATACCTACGGACGAATACACCAGCTGGCGGCGCGCTATGTCTCGGTGGTTGCCCGTGACGGGCGCGAATATCTCATTCCCAATGAGGACCTGATCACCAACAAGGTGGTGAACTGGTCGTTTTCCAGCGCCCTGGTGCGGCTCGACGTGCCATTTGGTGTCAGTTATCAGGCAGACCCGCATGAGGTGCGCAGGATTGCCTGTGAGGCGACCGGCACGCAGGATCGGGTGGTGAGTTCACCGGCACCGGTTTGCCATATCACCGGGTTTGGCGATTCCTCCGTCGACTATGTTCTGCGATTCTGGATCGCCGATCCCGAGGGCGGCACAATCAACATTCGCGGCAATGTCTATCTTGCGCTTTGGGATGCGCTGAAGGAGACGGGAATCGGAATACCGTACCCGCACCGTGAATTGCTGCTGTCGTCTCCGGTTCAGGTGGAAATCAGCCGAAAACCGGCGGCGGCCGAAACCGGACCTTAGACGGTATATTCAGGACGCTCGTTGCGGATCCAGGCGAACGGGGTCTTGAGCAGAATGCTCAGGTCGAACAACCACGATGCGCGATCGACATATTCAAGATCGTATTTGACCCGATTTTCTGCGCCTTCCGGAGAATCGCTGTCGTTCTGCAGACCGTGAATCTGCGCCCAACCGGTGAGGCCGGGTTTGACATGGTGGCGCAGGCAGTAGGCATTTGCGACACGCTCGTAGTGGCCGACCTCGCCTTCGGAAATGCGTACGTGCGGCGCCGGCCCGACGATGGCAAGCTTGCCCTGAAGGACGTCGAACAGGCGGGCCAACTTATCGAGATGCAAGGCTCTCAGCACCTTGCCGACGGCGGTGAACTCGCCGGTTTCAATGCTTCGGGTGCGGAAGCGCGACAGTTCAAGGTCGCCGTTGTCGAAATTCTTGCGGGCCTGGCGGATCAAGATGGGGCCGGCGCTGGTGGTGGCGATGGCAGCGGCAATCAGGGCCAGAAGTGGTGAAAGGGCGGCCACCAGCACAGCGGCAACGAGAAAGTCGGTCGCCTGTTTGGCAAAACCCATGCCGGACGTGCGCGGGCGCGAGAACACCGTCAACAGCGGCAGCCTGCCGAGGTAGCCGTAGGCGCTGGGCGACAGCTTCATGTCGATGGCCTGGCCGCAGACGCGAACCTCCACCGGCAACAGCCACAGTTTGGGCAACAATTGCATGAGCCGGATATGAGCCGTCATCGGGATGGCCAGGACCACCATGTCGACCTCGCCGCGACGGGCTGCTTCTGCCAGTTTCGCGAGGTTTCCGAGCTTGCGGTAACCGGCAACGACGGGCGGGCTGCGGTCGTCCGTGCGATCGTCGTACATGCCGAGAATGTGGATGTCGATGTCGGTGGAGGCCTCCAGTGCCCGTATGGCCTCGCCGGCGAATTCGCCGCCGCCGACAATGGCGATCCGGCGCTCAAAGCAGCCGGCTTTGGCGAGCGGCTTGGCCCACAGCCCAACCACCGTGCGGCTGGTGAGGATATGCGCGGCATTGACCAGAATCCAGGCCACCATGCCCTTGCCCTGAAGTTCGAACAGGGCGAAATCGATGAGCCACAGAACGACAACGCCGACCAGGGTGATGAGGGACAGTGCAGCCGCCGTGCCGCGCAGCGGACGGGCCAGGATGTCGACGTCATAGATGCGGATCCAGCGCATGCCGAGGATGCAGACATAGGTGGCCTCGGCGGCGATGACGGTACCGGCAATGATGGCGGCATCGTCGGACAGGAACCGCAGCGAGTAGAAGAACAGGCCGGTGAACGTCACGAACGCGCAAATGGCGTCGAAAATCTTCAGCAGCTTCTGGACCTTGGCCGGGGCCACGTACTGGCCGGATCTGGCTTCTGCGGAAATCGCAGCACCCAGGAAGCCGGGCACCTTGCTGGAAATGTCGAGGTTTGTCATCCGTCCACCCAATTGCGTTTGTGTTTGGGCGCGATGATGGCAAATAATGGTGTGGGAACGGTTAGGACATTGATACAAATTCTTCCTAACCGGTTGCACCGACGCCGGATGGTTAAGATTGTCTCACCGCGAGGTGCATGCCCGCAGGCTCACGAATACCGGGCAGCGCGCGCCAGAAGTTTTCTGGCCCGTTCCAGGTGAGGTCGGTCGTACATGGCGCCATCCAGGCCGATCACGCCGGGATTGCCGGCTTCCCGGAACGCATCAATCAACGCCGAGGCATGGGCAATATCGCCGGGAGACGGCGTAAAAACCCGATTGATCGTGGCGATTTGGGCGGGATGAATGGCCAGTTTGCCGCTGAAGCCGTCGCGCACTGCGGCATTGCACTCGGCTTCCAGGGCGCCGGTGTCCCTGAAATTCACGCAGACGGTATCGATAGGTTCCAGGCCGGCGGCGCGGGCGCCGGCAAGACACAGTGAGCGGGCGAGCTGGTATGGCGGTGTGAGGTGGCCGTGATCGTCGCGGCTGGTGACGGCGGCAAGGTCGTTCGACAGATCCTCTGCGCCCCACGTCAAGCCGGCCATGGGTGCAAGTTCGCCGGCATGCTCGGCGTAGGAGCCGAGATGGAACAGAGAGCCGGCGGTCTCGGTTGCAATGGCGATGACCGGCAATTGCGTCTCGAGTTTGCCGCGAAGGGCCAGTACGTCGGCGGCGCTGGCGGTTTTCGGTTGCATGATGCCGTCCGGTGCCCTGCCGGCGATGCAGGCGATGTCGTCATCTTCGAAACCGCTGCCGAGCGGATTGATGCGGACGTAGATCGCCGGCCCGCCGGATGGCCGGTTGGCGAGGATGCGCTGCACGGCAGCCCTGGCCTGCGGCTTGGCGGCAATAGCCACGGAATCCTCGAGATCGAGAATCACCACATCGGCAGCCGATGCGAGGGCCTTTTCGACCTTTCGCCCGGCGTCGGCGGGCACGAACAGGAGCGACCGCATCAGGTTTGCCGCTCGGCGGGCGGGCGCATGCGCATGAACGCCTGACGGGTACATTGGGCGACCAGCGTTCCGTCCTGTTTGTAGGCGCGATGGATGAACTGGACGATGCCGGCATCGGGCCGCGACTTGCTGGCTCTCTTGTCGGCAACCTCGGTCACGACGTTCACCGTATCGCCCTGGAACAACGGGGCGGGGAAGGTGACGTCGGTCATGCCGAGGTTGGCAATCGTGGTCCCGACCGTGAGATCGTTGACCGAAATGCCAATCATCAGGCCGAGCGTGAACAGGGAATTCATCAACGGTTGCCCCCACTCGGTTTGTTCGCAGAAGTGGCGATCGATGTGCAGCGGTTGCGGGTTGTGGGTCATGCACGAGAACATCACGTTGTCCATCTCGGTGACGGTGCGGGTGATGGTATGGGCGTATTTCGTGCCGACCTCGAATTCCTCGAACCACAACCCGGGCATGCCTTGTTCCTTCCTTCGCTTTGTTGCTGGCCGCATTTGTACGACTTGCCGGCGTTTGTTCAAACATTGAATCAACCGGTTTCAACAACGGCCGGGGCAGGCAGGTGAGTCGGGCAAAATGTATGATTCCGTTTTGTTCCGCCTTCAGGTCTCTGCCACGGTGATTCCGATGCGGTGAGTAAGTGTTTGATTTAATAATCTAAATATCGCCCTCCTGAGTGTTGAATGGCGGTTAACCAGCCGTTAACCATCGGCGCGCAGGACTGGATGTGGGCGTTGAGCTTGGAGGGCAGGCGATATGGGGCGAGAAAGGTTTGTAGACATGACAAACTGCCTTGTCGTGGATCCCAGAGATGATAGCCGCAGCCTGGTTTGCGACTTGCTGCGACGCTACGAGTTTACCCTGGAAACCGAACAGGATGGACGCAGCGCTCTTGAGCGGTGTGCCCGGGAGATGCCGGACGTGGTGGTGTTCTCCAGCGAGCTGAGCGATATGGATGCTTCGGCCTTCCTCAGGGCACTCGGCAGGCGCGGCAGGGAGACCCCGCCGGTGGCCCTGATGTATTGCGACGAACCCGATGCCGCGACGATCGGCCGTGCGGTATGGGACGGGGCAAGCGGTTGCATGGTGCGGCCGTTCGATGCCCGCATCCTTGACGATACGCTGCGCCAGAACGGTGTGATCTGAGCGACTTCCTTTGTCGTCCCTATGGGACAATGGAGCGCAGGGCGCCGGCGGGCCAAATTCTCTAAAGGGCTTGCTGTCGTAGTCTTTCCTTCAATCACGGTTTCGCATCAGCCATGGCGACAGGTATCAGATCGGTCTGGCCACTTTTTCTCGGTGTAGCACTGCTGCAGCTCGGCCACGGCCTGCAGGGTTCTTTGGTCGGCGTCGAGGCGGCCAAGGCAGACTTTTCAGCCACGGTTACCGGTGTCATCATGTCGGGGTTCTCGCTCGGGATCCTGCTGAGCACGCTGGTGACGCCACGCATCGTGGCAAGGGTCGGCCACATCCGGGTCTTCGCCGCCTTTGCATCGGTCGTCTCCACGGCGATCCTGGTCATTCCGATCTGGGTCAATCCCTACTGGTGGTTTGCCATGCGGGTGGTCGGCGGGGTGTGCATGGCCGGGCTGTCGATCGTGGCTGAAAGTTGGCTGAATGCTGCGTCGGACAACACCAACCGGGGCAAGATGCTGTCGATCTACATGGTGATCACCTTTGCCGCGGTCGGTGGCGGCAGCATCCTGCTGAATGTCGGCGAGACCGACCGGTTCCTGCGGTTCATACTGGTTTCAGTACTGATCTCGATGGCCCTGGTGCCAATTTCGCTGGCGCGCTCGGAGGCGCCGTCGATCGAGGAAGCGCGCAGCGTGAAACTGCGTGATATCTATCATGCCTCGCCGCTTGCCTTCATCGGCACGTTTGCCATCGGCCTTGGCCAGTCGGCATTCTTCGCCATGGGGGCGCTCTACGGCATCATGAGCGGGTTGTCGATCGGCTATGTCTCGTTGCTGATGGCGCTGCCGCCGATCGGGGTGATCATATCGCAGTATCCCGTCGGATTGCTGTCGGACCGCTTCGACCGGCGCATTGTGCTCATGGTGCTGAGCATTCTGTCGACCGTGCTTGCCCTGGCAACAGTGTTTGCGGCAACGATATCACCGGTGTCTCTGATCGGGCTGTTTGCGGTGTTCGGGGCGGTCTCGTTTCCGCTCTACTCGCTGGCGCTTGCCCATGCCAATGATTATCTCGAGCCGGACCAGATGCTGGGCGCAAGCTCAAAACTGGTGCTGCTGTATGGCGCTGGGGCAATCGCCGGGCCGTTCCTGGCCGGCAATGCCATGGAGAGCTTTGGGCCGCAGGGGTTCATGTATTACATGATGTCGGTTTACGGGCTGCTGTCGCTGTTTGCCATCTACCGAATGTTCCGTCGGCCCGAAATGCCGGAGGAAAGCGGTGAATATTACCAGATGGCACCGTCGGCGACGCCGGTTCTGGCCGGTGTGCTGGCTGAGGAGCAAACCGAGGCAGGTGAGCAGAAACATCACTGATCCTCGGTCCTGACCCCAAGACCCGGTTTCAGCCAAGCGACCTGCCGGAATTGGCACGATTTGGCTGATATTTATGGTGAACCAATTCTTAAATGTTCGCCTTTAGACTTGCTGCACGTGTGAAAGTGTGTGCGGGCCTGAGGGGCTGCCCGCCGGTCAAGTCAGGTGAGCATCCGTGAGTAAGAAAAAGCAGCAGAGTCTCGATGTTACGGTCCTCAACGAGGTCGTGGGTACGGGCAGTGTAGAACAGCGCACTGCACTTGCCAGGCAACTGGCAGAACTGCTGTCCGATCCGCAAACTCCGAGTGAGGAAACGGCCGCCATTGTCCCGGTGGTCGTGGCCCTGGCGGTCGATCCGGTGGTGTCGGTGCGCAAGCACCTTGCCGGTCAATTGGTCAGGCTGGGCAGGCTGCATGCCGACATCGTGTTCGCTATCGTCGCCGACGTCGACGAGGTGGCGCTCGATTTCCTGCGCAAGACCCCGTCGCTCGACACCGGGCGGATGGTTGCCGTCCTCAAGGCGGGGGACTTTGCCCGCCAGGAGGTCATCGCGATGCGCGGCGACATCGGTATTGCGGCGGTCACGGAGATTACCGAACGGGGCACGGCGGAGCTCGCTGCCTGCCTTCTCGACAATGCTTGCGCGCCGGTCTCCAGCGCCCATTGCCGGCGATTGTATGTGCGCTTTGCCGATGAGCCGGCGGTGGTCGACCGGCTGCTCGAGCGGCGCGACCTGCCGTTGGAAATTCGCCTGATGCACGCCAAGCGCACGGCGAACCGGGTCTACAGCCTGATGTCACAGCGCGGCTGGATGGCGGCCAACGATGCCGAGGAAGTGGTCATCAGTGCGGAGGAGGGGACGTTCCTGCGGCTGCTGGAGCAGGCCGAGGACCATGAGCTGGATCGGGTCATTCCGTTCATGTGCGAAAAACAGTTCCTGACACCCTCGATCATCCTGCGGGCAGCCTGTGCCGGCGAACTTCAGATTGTCGAGCGCTCGCTTGCCTATCTTGCCTCGATCCCGGTCAAGCGCATCCACGGGCTGATCTATGGCAGCAGCACGTTGAGCCTCAAGGCGGTGCACAAAAAGAGCGGCCTGCCGCCGGCGTGCTACACGATCCTCAGGGCAGTGTTCGACATCGCCCGCGACGTGCGCAGAACCGGCAAACCGGTGCCGCGCGAGGATTTCGGCCGGACGCTGATCGAAACGCTGATGGTGCGTTACGATGGCATACCGGGATCGGAAAAGACGATGCTGCTCGGCATGATCGCCCGTTTCGGCGACGATCGCACACGGCGGATCGCCAAGCGTTTGTGTGAGAACCTGTCGCGGGCGGCGTAATCCGGGATTGCGACCCTAAAACCAGCTCCGGCAATACTTGATCGCGCTGTTGATCGCAGAGATCGTCGATTCCTTGCTCTTGAGGAAGCGTTTCAGGGCGGATCCTTGTTTCAGTAATTGGGCATGCATGACGCCGCGGACCGTCAGCGGATAGCAACTCGTCGTCAGTTCCAGGTTCTCGTCGCTCCACTGGAACTTGTAACCCTCATCGCCGAGCGAAAAATCGAACACATCAAGCCCGCGGTCGGCACAATCCTCCATCATCCGCGTCAACAGCAGGAGACCCGGTGAGCACTTGGAAT
>JAHEJE010000344.1 GCA_024639035.1 Alphaproteobacteria bacterium | reverse complement strand
CTGCGCTCGGTGCGGCCCGGGCCCGATGAACCGCCGCAGTCCCTCATCCTCGACCGTACCGGCATCTATTACGACGCCCGCGCCTCTAGCGATCTTGAACGATTGCTCAACACCAAGCCTGCACTGGACGATGTCGGCGCGGCCGAGGCTGCCGAGGCCATTCGCCTGCTTGGCGCCACACGCCTGTCGAAGTACAACGACGCGCCGCCGTTTCCCCCGCCTAGCGCCGCACCTGACGACCGGCCGGCGGTCATGGTCATCGATCAGACCCGCGGCGATGCCTCGATCGCCGGCGCCCGTGCCGAGGCATCGACATTTTCGCGCATGCTGACTGCCGCGATCAGCGAAAATCCCGGTCACCGCATCATTGCCAAACTGCATCCCGAGACCCTCGCCGGCCGCAAGCCGGGTTACCTTGCGGACCTGGCTCTGCGCCCGGGGCTGGAGCTGCAGGGCGAGGCGACCAACCCCTGGTCCATGTTCGAAACCGTCCGCAGGGTCTACACTGTCTCCAGTCAGCTTGGCTTCGAGGCCCTGATGGCAGGGTGCGAGGTGACTTGTTTCGGCCTGCCGTTCTATGCCGGCTGGGGTCTGACCGACGACCGCCAGGCCATTGCCCGACGCGCCAACCGCCTCAGCCTCGACCAGCTTGTCCATACGGTCTATTTCGACCATTGCCGCTATCTGTGCGCCTGGACTCGCAAGCCGATCGATTTCGCCACTGCTGTGGATCAATTGGTGTTCAGGCGCGATCACTACCATGGCCAAGGTCGAAAGGTCGTCTGTGCCGGCATCTCGGCCTGGAAGCGCCCCGTTGTGCGCGCCATGCTCACCGGCCGCGCCGGCCCGCCGGATTTCGTTGCAAGTCCCGCCAAAGCCCGGCACCGCGCCGCCACACAAGGAGCAACGCTTGCCGCCTGGGGGCGCAAGGCCTCCAGGCTCGCCGATGCCGCAGCTGCCCCCGGCACGATCACCATAGAGGATGGGTTCTTGCGCTCGGTCGGCCTTGGGGCCGGGTTCACCACCCCCATCTCCCTGGTCTTTGACGCTTCGGGAATCTACTACGATCCCGCCCGCCCGAGCGATCTTGAGACGATCCTGCAGACCGCCCGCTTTTCCGAACCCGAGTTGAAGCGGGCACGTTTGCTGCGCGACCTCATCGTCAAGGCCCGTTTGACGAAATACAATCTCGACGAAGCCCCGGACCTGCCCGAGTTGCCCGACGACCGGCCGGTGGTGCTGGTGCCGGGTCAGGTCGCCGATGACGAATCGATCCGGCTGGGCGCGCCGGGCCTGTCCAAGCTGGAGCCCCTGGCCAAAGGCGGCGCCAATCTCGCGCTGCTGAAAGCGGTGCGGGCGCGCAATCCCGACGCCTTCGTCGTCTACAAGCCGCATCCGGATGTCGAAGCCGGATTCCGCGCCGGCAAGATAGACCCCGCGACCATGGCGCGACTGGCCGATGCGGTGTTCACCGGCGGCGCCATCACCGACCTGTTCGAGCGGGTCACGTCGCTTGAAACAGCCACTTCTCTGGCTGGTTTCGAGGCCATTCTGCGGGGTCTGCCCGTGGTCACTCACGGCACGCCGTTCTACTCCGGCTGGGGATTGAGCGAAGACCTCGCAGCCTGCGGGCGGCGCACGACCAACAGGTCCGTCGATGAGCTGGTCGCAGCCTGCCTGATGCGGTATCCGCATTATGTCGCGCCCGGTACCGGCCGGGTCTGCCCGGCTGAAATTGCTGCCCAATTGCTTATAAATGCACGGGAAAAACCTCCGACCATGGCATCCATGTCACAGTCGTTGGCCAAAAAAACCTTTGCAAAAATCCGTTACATGACTATCAACCTGTTTGGTATAGAATCGGGTCCATGAGGATGGGTTGCGTCTCCTGCGCAATCGACTATTCGCTGGCCTTGGGGATGTGCCGGTGGTAGTGAGTCGTAGGGGACCCGGTGTCCAATACCCGGGGGTGTGGGAAGTTTTGCGAGTTACCGTGTTCAACCGCTTGAAAAGCCGCCAACTTCTGGCCTGCGCCGCCGGCGTGGCACTTGCCGTCGGCCTGGGGGCTTGCGCCCAGCTGCCGCATGAAGGCCCGAGCCGTGCACGGGTTGAAAAGGTTGCCGAGACCGACAACACGTCCGGCTTCGTTCTTATCGATGTCAATCAGACGGTTGCCAGCTATCTCGCCCAGGCCACCGAACCGAGCCTCGGCGACCGCTTTGGCAAGGGCAAACCGGCCAACGCGGAGCGCGTCGGGCCTGGCGATGTCCTTAACATCAAGATTTGGGAAGCCGACCCCGGCGGCCTGTTCGCCACAGCCGGCACTGTCGACCGGGGTGAGATTCCCGGTGTCGTGGTGTCCAAGCGCGGCACCATCCACATTCCCTATGCCGGCACCATTCAGGCAGCCAACCGCTCGCCGGGACAGCTCGCCGCGGCAATCACCAAGCGCCTGCAGCAAAAGACGGTCGAGCCCCAGGCCCATGTCACCGTTGCCCAGAATGTCTCCAACGTCGTGACGGTCACCGGCGATGTCGGTACGGCCGGCGTCTTTCCGCTGTCGTTGCGTGGCGATGACCTGCTGGATGCCGTTGCCGCGGCTGGCGGGTCCAAATACCCCAGCTACGAGACCAAGATCAGGCTGACCCGAGGCGGCAAGTCCGGCGAAACCTATCTGGAACAGATTCTCAAGTCGCCGGCCAACAATCTCTATGTCCAGCCCGGTGACCAGATTCACGTCGAGCGCGCTCCAAAGACCTATTCGGCATTCGGCGCTGTGTCGGACAAGGGCCGCATAGAATTCGGTACCGAGCGGCTGACCCTCATTGAAGGCGTCAGCAAGGCAGAGGGCCTGTCCGATGAAAGGGCCGATCCGACCGGTGTATTCCTGATGCGTTTCGAACCGGCCAACCGTGCCTATGACCTTGCCGGCCAGGCGGTGCC
>JAHEJE010000343.1 GCA_024639035.1 Alphaproteobacteria bacterium | reverse complement strand
CCGTCGGCGCCGCATCGAGATAGAGCACGATGTTCGGCTCGATGCCCCGGCTGCGCATCAGTTCGAGCGTCTGGCGCGATTTGGAACAGCGCGGGTTGTGGTAGATGGTGGCCGTCATGTTTCGATACTCCTTGTCGCCCAGTCGTCGGCCTCGCCGCCGGTCGCCTGTTCGAGCCGTTGCAGTCCGTGTGCCTTCAGTTGCTGGCTGAGGTGGCGGCAGATGTCGCCGATCAGTCCGGGCCCATCATAGACCAACGCCGTATAGAGCTGTATCAGGCTGGCCCCGGCGCGGATTTTCTGCCAGGCCGCTGCGCCTGATGCAATACCGCCGACGCCGATCAGCGGCACCTTGCCGCCGGTCAGCAGGTAGACCTGGGCCAGGACGGCGGTCGAGCGGGTGAACAGCGGTACACCGGACAGGCCGCCGGCCTGGCTGCTGCGCGCCGAGGTGAGGCCATCGCGCGCCAGGGTGGTGTTGGAGACGATCAGTCCGTCGATGCCGCTGTCCAGCGCCACCGCCGCGATATCTTCCAGTTCGTCGCGGCGCAGGTCGGGCGCGATCTTGATCACCAGCGGTGTCGTCCAGCCGCCGGCCCGGCGCGCCGCCAGCAGACGCCCGGTCAGCTCTTCCAGTTCGCCGCGCGACTGCAGCCCGCGCAGGCCCGGCGTGTTTGGTGACGAGATGTTCACCGCCAGATAGCTGGCCAGCGGCGCGAACGCCTCAAGCCCCTTCACATAGTCCTCCAGCCGGTCGGCGCTGTCCTTGTTGGCGCCGATGTTGACCCCGACGATGCCGCCTTTACCGCGCCGCGCTGCCAGCCGCGCCAATGCCGCCGGGTGGCCTTCGTTGTTGAACCCCATGCGGTTGATCACCGCCTGGTCTTCTTCAAGCCGGAACAGCCGCGGCTTGGGGTTGCCCGCCTGCGCCAGCGGCGTCACCGTGCCGACCTCGGCAAACCCGAGGCCCATCGCCAGCATCTCGTCGGGCACCTCGGCGTTCTTGTCGAAACCGGCGGCGATGCCGAGCGGATTGGCGAACCGCAGCCCCAGGGCATCGACGGCCAGCGCCGGATCGTCGTATCGGTCGCGGAACGGATTGATCCCCGCCGCCAGCGCCCTGATCGTCAGGTTGTGCGCCGTCTCGGCGTCCAGCGCCCGCAACATCGGCCCGGCCAATGCATACAAGCCGCTCAAGCCTCGTCCTCCAGATCGAGCCCGTCGAACCGTAAGGCGCCGCCACAGGCGTCGAACGGCTTCATCCACAGCGCGGCAGCCGGGTCGAGGGTGCCGTACAGATGGGGAAACATCTGCCCGCTGCGCGAGGCCTCCCATTTGAGTGCCGCGCCAAGGGCATCGGCGGCAAACGCCGCCACCACCAGATCGCTGCGTCCGGAAAAATGCTTTTGCGCCGTGCCGGGCAGCTGCCGGGCGGTCGAGAAATGAATGAAGCCATCGCGGGCATCATCGCTCGATCCCCCATAGACGCCCGCTGCCAGCGCTGCATCCCAGGCCTTTCGGCTGCAGATTTTGTAGATGGTCGTGCCCAAGGCGGTCCTCACCACTGCTGGTGCGACCCTATTGCCGCTGACGAATTTTCTCAAGGATATTGGACAAATCGTTCAATTCAGGTATTATTTCCCAAACAAAGAAAAGAATCGATCATCATGCACTTCAACATGGAGAGGCCCCATGTTTACTCATTCACAGATATGGAAGGCGCTGGACACGATTGCCGAGCGCAACGGGCTGTCGGTATCGGGTCTGGCCAAGAAGGCCGGGCTTGACCCGACATCGTTCAACAAGTCCAAGCGGGTAACCGGCGGTCGCCGCGCCCGCTGGCCATCGACCGAAAGCGTGTCCAAGGTGCTGGATAGCACCGCGACATCGGTCGAGGAGTTGGCGGCGCTGCTGATCGGCATCGACCCCGACAGCGCCATGAAGTCCAAGGTGCCGCTGATCGGCCTGGCCCAGGCCGGCGGTGGCGGATATTTCGACGATGCCGGCTTTCCCGTCGGCGCCAGCTGGGAGGAGGTGGCGTTCCCCGGCATCTCGGACCACTACACCTATGCGCTTGAGATCTCCGGCGACAGCATGCTGCCGGTCTACCGCGACGGCGATATTATCGTTGTGTCGCCCGATTCATCGGTACGCCGCGGCGATCGGGTCGTCGCCAAGACCCATGACGGCGAGGTGCTGGCCAAGGTGTTGCAGCGGCGCAGCGCCACCACCGTCGAGCTGGCCTCGTTCAACCCCGAGCATGACACCCGGACCTTCAACGCCCGCGACATCGACTGGATGGCCCGTATCATCTGGGCCAGCCAGTAGTGCCGGCGGCCCGGTCCAATTCTCCTTCCCCCAGAAAGGGGGAAGGCTGGGCTGGGGGTTGATGGCGGTGCAACAATTACAGGCTTCAACAGATGGCACCGCCATCAACCCCCTCCCTAACCCTCCCCCTTTCTGGGGGAGGGAACCTTGTTCGCGAGGGTCCTGACCCTAGGGGGTCGATCATCCGGGCCAGCCAGTAGTCGGCTGCATTACGCCGCCAGCTTGCCGTCGAGCGCTTGGGCGATCAGCGTGCGGGTTTCCTCGACCCCGTACAGCGCCACGAACGAGCCGAACCGCGGCCCCTGGTCCTGGCCGAGCAGGACCTGATAGAGCGCCTTGAACCAGTCACGCAGGGTGTCGAACGGATGCGCCTTGCCAACCGCGTAGACGGCACTCTGGATGTCTTCGCCGCTGTGTGTGGCATCGAAGGCCGCGAGCGCGTCGGCCAGGTCTTGCAACGCCGCCCGTTCAAGATCGTTCGGCTGCCGGAACGATTTCGCAGGCTTGACGAAATCGTGGAAGTAGTTGATGGCGTAGCCGACCAGCCGGTCGAGGTTCGGGTGGCTTTGCGGCGTCGTTCCGGGTGCGTAACGGCCGATGAAGCCCCACAGGACCTCGCG
>JAHEJE010000342.1 GCA_024639035.1 Alphaproteobacteria bacterium | reverse complement strand
CTTGCGAAACCGCCGGAGGTCTAACTTGCCTTGGGGGCGGTTTTCTGCCATACCTCATCTCAGTTAGGACAGTGTCGCTGTCCTTTTTTACCGAGCGGACACAGTGGGCCATCGCTTTATGGTTGAAGCCGATTTCAGAGTGACAGCCTGTGTGGTGTTCGCATCCGGTCTGACGATGACCGGTGTGCCTGGCGGGAAACCTCGAAACTAGCGCTTGAGCTCACCGATCGTGCCGGTGGGAATATTTCGGGCGCCCAGGGGGCGAGCGCCAGGATACCCACCTCACAAACACTGAAACGACCGGCCGCCGCCAGGGCGTGCTGCGCCGGCATGAGTTGCGGGAGATGCGCAAATGGATGGGGATCAACCAATACTGCCGCAGCGCCGGTTAGAGGGCCTGCCCGCACGCCAGGGGCTGTACGATCCCGCCAACGAGCACGATGCCTGCGGCGTTGGCATGATCGCCAACATTGGGAACGAAAAGAGCCACCGCATCGTTGCCGACGGTCTGCGCATCCTGATCAACCTGGAACATCGCGGGGCGGTCGGCGCCGACCCCAAGGCGGGTGACGGGGCCGGCATCCTGCTGCAGATTCCGCATGAATTCTTTGCCGATGAGGCCACGCGGCTCGGATTTGAACTGCCCGATGCCGGCGATTACGGGGTCGGGTTCGTGTTCATGCCGCGCGATGCCCGGGTGCGCGAACGCATTGAGCACATCTTTGCCAAGGCGGCGCTGCAGGAAAACCTGCGGGTGATCGGCTGGCGCGATGTGCCGGTCGAGACCGCTATCCTCGGCGACAGCGTCAAGCCGAGCGAGCCGTTCCACCGCCAGGTGTTCGTGGCCCGTGGCCCGAACTTCGAAGACAGCGATCCGCAGGCCTTTGCCCGCAAGCTGTTCGTCATGCGCAAGGTGGTGTCGAACCGGGTGACGTCGATCCGCGATACCGACTCGTCGGGCTATTACGTCGTATCGATGTCATGCCGCACCATCGTCTACAAGGGGCTGGTGCTGGGTGTCAGTCTTGGCGACTATTACACCGATCTCAAGGACGAGCGGGTCAAATCGGCGCTGGCGCTGGTGCACCAGCGGTTTTCGACCAACACGTTTCCGTCCTGGCCGCTGGCCCATCCGTACCGGATGATCTGCCACAACGGCGAGATCAACACCCTGCGCGGCAACTACAACTGGATGGCGGCGCGCTATGCGACCATGAGTTCGGACGTGTTCGGTGCCGACATGGAAAAGCTGTGGCCGATCTCCTACGAGGGCCAGTCGGATTCGGCCTGTTTCGACAATGCGCTGGAGCTGCTGCAGTTCGCCGGCTATCCGCTGGCTCATGCGATGATGATGCTGATCCCGGAAGCCTGGGCCGGCAATCCGTTGATGGACGAGAACCGGCGGGCGTTCTACGAATATCACGCCGCGCTGATGGAGCCGTGGGACGGCCCGGCGGCAATCGCCTTCACCGACGGCCTTCAGATCGGCGCCACGCTGGATCGCAACGGCCTGCGCCCGGCGCGCTATCTGGTCACCGATGACGGCTTCGTCATGCTGGCCTCGGAGATGGGCGTGCTCGACTTCGCCGAGGAAACGATCACCACCAAGTGGCGGCTGCAGCCGGGCAAGATGCTGCTGATCGATCTCGAAAAGGGCCGCATCATCTCCGATGAGGACCTCAAGGAGGAGCTGTCGACAAAACATCCATACCGGGAATGGCTCGACAATGCCCAGATCATGCTTAAGGAGCTGCCGGAGACCAAGACGCTGGCGCCGCAGACCAATGTGTCGCTGCTCGACCGCCAACAGGCGTTTGGCTACACCCAGGAGGATATCAAGTTCCTGATGGCGCCGATGGCCCAGACCGGCCAGGAAGCGCTCGGTTCGATGGGCACCGACACGCCGATTTCGGCACTGTCGTCGCGGCCCAAGCTGCTGCACACCTACTTCAAGCAATTGTTCGCCCAGGTCACCAATCCACCGATCGATCCGATCCGCGAAGAACTGGTGATGTCGCTGGTGTCGTTTATCGGCCCGCGGCCGAACCTGCTCGACCTGAAGGGAACATCGCAGCAAAAGCGGCTCGAGATCACCCAGCCGATCCTGTCCAACGGGGGCGTGGAAAAGCTGCGCGCCATCGGCGACATCAAGGACAACAACTTCCTGACCATTACGCTCGACATCACCTATCCGGCCGATGACGGTGCAGCCGGCATGGAAGAAGCGCTCGACCATCTGCAGGCACGGGCTGAAAGTTCGGTGCACGAGGGCCACAACATCATCATCCTGTCGGACCGGCTGGTGTCGCCGGACCGGGTGCCGATCCCGTCGCTGCTGGCGACCTCGGCGGTTCACCACCATCTGATCCGCAAGGGTTTGCGGACCTCGGTCGGCCTGGTCGTGGAGACCGGCGAGGCGCGCGAGATACACCAGTTCTGCACCCTGGCCGGGTACGGCGCCGAGGCCATCAATCCCTATCTCGCCTTCGAGACCATCGACGATATGCTGCCGAAGCTGGCCGAGGAATTGAGCCGCGAAGAGGCGGTCAAGCGCTACATCAAGGCGATCGACAAGGGCATCCTGAAGGTGATGTCCAAGATGGGCATATCGACCTATCAATCCTATTGCGGGGCGCAGATATTCGACGCCGTCGGATTGCGGCAGTCCTTCGTCGACCGGTACTTCACCGGAACGGCAACTCAGGTCGAGGGCATCGGTCTGGAGCATGTGGCGGGCGAAACCGTCGAACGGCACCGGTTGGCGTTCTCCGATGCCCCGGTGTACCAGGATGCGCTTGACGTCGGCGGTGACTACGCCTTTCGGTTCCGTGGCGAGGCGCATGTCTGGCGCCCGGAGGTGGTTGCCGATCTGCAGCACGCGGTGCGCGGCGACATTCCGGAGAAATATCGTTCCTTTGCCCGGCAGGTGAACGACCAGTCGCAACAG
>JAHEJE010000063.1 GCA_024639035.1 Alphaproteobacteria bacterium | reverse complement strand
AAACGCTAACATCACAAAAAGAGACTAAAACGAGACTAACGGGGAATTTACATTCACTTAAGTTGTTGATTTTATTGGCGCACCGGGGAGGATTCGAACCCCCGACCCCCAGATTCGTAGTCTGGTGCTCTATCCAGCTGAGCTACCGGTGCTCCGTGCCGCGGATGTTGGCCTTGGGGCCATTTTCGATGTTCCGGCGGCGGGGACGACTTCTCCTAATACGGCGGACGGGTAAAGGCAAGCATTGATGTTGCTGCAGGTTCAGGTCGCTGCCGATCGGTCGCGCCAGCTTTGATGGCCGGGAATGCTTTGGGCGGCATGTATCGCCCGGCCAATGGCTCTGGCGAGCACGTCGGCCGCCGCAGTGCCGATGAGATTGAGCGTGTGGGCGTCAATGACCGACGAATGGTCCTGAGCGGTCGACAGGGCGAAAACGGTATCGCCATCAAACGGGCTGTGGACAGGTCGGATGGCGCGGGCCATGCCGTCGGCCGCCATAATCGCCAGTCTTCTGCTTTGCGATTTGTCGAGGCTTGCGTCGGTCGCGACGACTGCAACAGTGGTGTTGGCACCGGGCTGGCCCGGCGCCTTGGTGCCGATCGACAGCGGCGCTGGATTGCGGCTGGGTGCAGCGCTCGCGGTACTGCCGAATTCACCGTCCATCTCGAATGGCCTTGACCACAGGTCGCCGGTTCGCGGGTCGATCGCTGCGCCAAAGCTGTTGACCGCGACGATGGCGCCAACCGTGCATGTCTTGAGCGACAGGGAAGCGCTGCCGAGGCCGCCTTTCAGGTCGCCGGCGATGCATCCGAGCCCAACGCCGGCATTGCCGAGAGCAAACTCTTGACCCACCGCCTGAAGAGCGGTGATGCCAAGGCGGCGATAGGGCGGGTCATACCCCCAGGCCTTGTCGCCGCCGTTGTTGAGATCGAAGACTACCGCGCCCGGGACGATCGGACATGGCACAGGCTGTGGACCGAATGTGAAGCCGATGCCCGCCTGTGCCAAGGCGGCCGTGACGCCGCCTGCAGCATCAAGGCCGAAGACAGAGCCTCCTGACAATGTCAGCGCATGAATGCGTTCGACGAGGCAGGTGGGGTCAAGGGCATCGGTGTCGCGAGTGCCTGGTGCACCGCCTCGGACATCGACAGCGGCGACAAAGCCTGCCTCGCCAGAAATCACCGTGACCCCGGTCAGAGCGCTGGTGTCCTCGGCGTTGCCGACCTGGATGCCGGGCACATCGGTTATCAGATTGCGGGGGCCGGGGCGATACTCTTGCATGCCTCGACGCTAAGTGGAGATGGCTTCGGCGTCAATCGGCTACGACTGCGATTGCCTTGTTGCAGCAATTGTCTAGACTCACTGGCAACGAAAGCGCGTGGAGAAGATGAGCTGATGAAAAGATGGGGTCTTGCATTTCTGGCTGTACTGGCTGTTGCGGCGATAGGGCTATCGGGCTGCAGGGACCAGGGAAAATCGATGGTGTCGACAGCCAATCCGCACGCCTCGCGGGCTGCGCTCGACATATTGCAGGCGGGCGGCAATGCACTGGATGCGGCCATTGCGGCGCAAATGGCGCTCAGTGTGGTCGAGCCGCAGTCGTCGGGCATCGGCGGGGGGTTGTTCCTGCTGCATTGGGATGATGACGCGCGCGAGATCGTTGCCTGGGACGGCCGTGAAAAGGCGCCGATGGCGGCAGGCTCCGACTACTTTCTCAAACCGGACGGAAGCCCGATGAAGTGGGGCGAGGCGTCGATCGGCGGACGTGCGGTTGGGGTGCCCGGGACCGTTGCAGCCTTGTGGGCGGCGCATCGCGATCATGGGAAACTGGATTGGGCCAGGCTGTTTGCACCGGCAATCACACTGGCGCGTGACGGTTTCGCGGTGAGCCCGCGGTTGCATGCCGCAATCGCCAAGTCTCCAAAGCTGCTCGTCAATGAGGAGGCGACCGGGCTCTACTACACCAGCGACAGTTCGATCCGTGCGCCGCTGCCGGTGGGAACGACATTCAGGAATACCAAGTTGGCGGACACACTGGAGAAGATCGCTGAAGGTGGACCCGAGGCGTTCTACACGGGGGAGATCGCCCAGCAGATCGTCGAGGCGGTACGGACCTATCCCGGCAATGCCAGTGTGATGCAGTTGAGCGACCTGGAAGGCTTCGCGCCCACGCGGCGCGAGGCCATTTGCGCGCCTTACCGGGCATTCCGGGTCTGCGGTATGCCACCTCCGACTTCCGGCGGACTGACGACGTTGATGATTCTCGGCATGTTGGAAAGTTACGATATCGGGGCAATGCGGCCGCAATCAGCGACCGCGGTGCATCTGTTCGCCCAGGCAAGCCGGTTGGCCTACGCTGATCGGGCCTTGTACATGGCGGATGCGGATTTTGCCGATGTTCCGGTGGAGGGCCTGCTGGACAAAGCCTACCTGCGCCAGCGGGCGGGCCTGATCGATCCGGCAAGGGACATGGGTAGCGCGGATGCCGGTCGCCCGGCAGGCAACCAAGGACGCAAGGCCGCCGATAGCAAGCTGAAGGAGTTCGGTACGACGCATCTGGCGATCGTCGATGGCGAGGGCAATGCGGTGTCGATGACATCTTCGGTGGAGCGAAGCTTCGGCTCGCACATATCGGTGGCCGGTTTCATCCTCAACAGCCAGCTGACGGATTTTTCGTTCATTGCCGAGCGGGACGGCGCACCGGTGGCCAACCGGGTCGCAGGCGGCAAACGGCCGCGCTCATCGATGTCGCCGACGCTGGTGTTCGACAGCGATGGAGCGCTGTATGCGGTCGTCGGTTCTCCGGGCGGCAGCCGGATCATCGAATATGTGAGCTGGACACTGCTCAATCTGATCGATTGGGATATGGACATGCAGGCGGCAATTTCCGCCCCGCGGGTCGTCAACCGAAACAGCGCAACGGAAGTGGAAGCCGGCAAGGGGCTCGATATTCTCGTCCGACGGTTGAAAATGATGAATCACAGAGTAAAGGAGCGCCCATTGGTTTCCGGGCTGCATGGCGTGCGCATCACCGATGGCGGGATGGACGGCGGTGCGGACCCGCGCCGCGAGGGCGTTGTGCTGGAAATTCAATAAGTTTTCAGCAAGTCGACGCAGATTGATTCAGGTTGGGCAAACTCTCAACCCGCCGCCGGGGTATCGATCTGGCCCCGGCGGCCTGATCGCAGCTCAGTGATCCGATCAGGGATGTTGATCCAAAATATCGCACCAGGATTGCTGTCGGCGATCAGCTTGATGGTGCCGCCGTGTGCCTGCACGAGTTCGTGAGAAATTGTCAGCCCAAGACCGGTTCCGCCTGCGCGAACCGAGCCTCTGAAGGCTTCGAACAGATGTTGACGGGCTTTGTCCGGCACGCCTGGGCCGTTGTCGCGAACTTCGATTGTTGTCGAAGATCCGTCGCGCCAGGCCTTCAGTCTGACCTCGCCATCAGTGCCGCCTACGTCATGGTGCGGCATCGCTTCAAGCGCCTGGATCGAATTGCGCAGCATGTTCATCAAGATGCGAAAAAGGTGCTCGCGGTCGGCGTCGACTTCGATTTCACGGCTGGTGTCATTATAAAGTACGATATTGCTCGATGCCTGGACGACCGATGCCTCGGTGACTTCCTCAACAAGGTCATGAAGGTTGTGCCTCTCGCGGCGCGGTGGTGCCTCCTTGGCCTTGCCGAACCTGAGCGTCTGAGCACAGAAATCAATCGCCCGGTCGAGCGAGCTGATCAGTTTCGGTGCAAACTTCTTGACCGTCGGATCGTTCACCATGGCCAGCCGGTCGGAAATCAACTGTGCCGAGGCCAGCATGTTTCGCAAATCATGGCTGACCTTGCTGACCGCCAGTCCCAAGGCGGCCAAGCGGTTCTTCTGGTTCAGGACCCCGGACAGTTCGATCTGCATAAAACGCAGTTCGCGTTCCGCGACGCCGATCTCGTCCTGACGCGTGGTGTCGGGGATAATCATTGAGGGGTCTTCCGGACGGCTGGCGAACTTCAGCATGTTGCGGGTCATTCGCCTGATCGGCCGGACGAGGACATGGTTGAACGCGAAGAACGCCATCGCCGCGACGATCAATGAGAGAACAATCGACAGCTTTAGGATGTTCCCCGTGTAGGTGAGCATTGCTTTGCGCAGCGGCGCTTCGTTCATCGCGATATCTATGGAATCACCGGACATGTTTGGAGGTTCATCGGCAACGCCGATGATCCGCGGTTCCGGGTTCGCCAATACTGCGAAGGCGTCGGAAATTGCCATGATCCAGCTTGTCTCGCGCAGGTCATAAGACTGCTTGATCATGATGTCCTGATCGGACAGCAGCATGAGATGACGTGAACTGCCTCGTTTCAGGGCAACGATTTCAACGCCGGCGCCCTTGAGAAGTTCGCGCCGCAGGTCATCGGAAACCTTTTGATCGGGCGCCGCCTCAACCGCCAATGCGGCCACCTCGGCAATCGCAATCTTGTTCTTCAGCCAGGTGATGCGGAAGTTGGCGATGGACGGCAGAAAGATCAGCACTTCGCCAAGCATGACGAACAACACCGTCAGAGCAAGCACCTTGCCGCTCAAGCCCTGCCAGGGGCGTGGCCTTCGGCTTGGCCGGTGGTCCTTGTCGGTGTGATCTTGCATGACCCTAGTTCTTGGTTGTCAGGTGAGCCAACTCTAGCCGAAAATCTTGAGCAACTTTATGGCGGTCCGAACTAGTGGTTTTTTGGGCAAATCGGAATAGTAAGTCATTGCTGCCCGCCGGTTGATTTCCCCAAGGGTCGGATAGGCGACCACCTGATCGATCATAGACTTGATCTTTTGCTTTTGGGTTATGGCAAGGCACCAGGGTTGAATCAGTTCGCCTGCCTGCCGGCCGACGATGCTGGCCCCAAGGATATGGCCTTTTGCGGAGGTGATAACCTTTACGAGACCGTCGGTGCGGCGCTCGGCCTGGGCGCGGTCGTTTTCCTGGTAGGACCAGCGCAGAACCTTGACCGGCTGACCTTGCTGCTTGGCCTGGTCCTCGGTCATGCCAACGTGAGCCAGTTCCGGATCGGTATAGGTGACCCACGGGATGTGCCGTGTTTCATTGTTCACCGGCAAGCGAAACAGCGCGTTCCGGATCACCAGACCGGCATGGTATCCGGCCACATGGGTGAACTGCAGACCGCCGGCAACGTCGCCGATGGCATAGACCTTGCGGTTTGTGGTTCGCAAGCCCTTGTCGACAACAATGCCCTTCGGGGTGAATTCAATGCCTGCGTTGTCCAGGCCGAGGTTTTCGACGTTGGCTTTGCGGCCAGCGGCGACCAACAGGTGCGAGCCGCTGATTGCGCGGTGTTCATCCTCGAACTCGATATCGACGGTCACACCGGCCTTGGTGCTGCGGACCTCGGTGATCTTGATGCGTGACAGGATTTCGACGCCCTCGCGACGGACGTGATCGAGTACGATTCGGGTGAGCTCCGGATCGTCCTTTGCCAACGGGTCAAAGGCTTCCAGGACGGTGACCTTCGATCCCAGGCGGGCATGGGCCTGCGCCATCTCGATACCGATGGGGCCGGCGCCGATGATGATCAGTTGCTTTGGCAACTCGGTGTTGTCGAAGATTGTCTCGTTGGTGAGATAGGGGACCGTGTCGAGGCCTGGTATCGGCGGAGCCGAGGGCGAAGAACCGGTCGCGATGACGAAACGTCGTGCGCGGATTTTTTCTCCACCGGCCGCAACTGTTTCCGGGTCGATGAAATGTCCGGGGCTGCGGATCACCTTGACCCCCATGCCCTCGAAACGTTCCTGGCTGTCGTGAGGCGCGATGGCGGCGATCACGTCGTGAATGTGGTCGTGGACTTTCGCGAAATCGATCCTGGGGGTCGCCGGGGCCACGCCGAATGCTTCACCGGTGTTGAAGGCGTGGGCATGTTTTGCGGCAGCGATCAGGGCTTTGGAGGGCACGCAGCCGTAATTCAGGCAGTCGCCTCCCATCTTGGCTTTTTCGATCAGAACGACACTCTGGCCGAATTGGGATGCGGCAGCCGCGACGGACAAGCCGGCAGAACCGGCGCCGATGATGCAGAAGTCAACAGGATCGTGGGCGGGCATAGATTCGTGGCTCCCGGGCCATGGTTGTCATTGGATTTCAGTTCGCTGGTGTCTTGGCCGCTCGGATCCGTTTGACGATGATCGGGATCAGAGCAACGGCGCCGAGGGCAGCGAAACCGGCGAGCAGTTGAGGCGTGATCAATGCACTGGCGTCCAGGGTGAAGCTGCACGCCTGTTTTCCTTTTTCGGCGATACATGCATCGTATGATGCCTGTTGTGAGGCGATGATACTGTCCAGGCCCGACCCAACGATGCTAAAGGCAAATGTTCCCGGAATGATGCCAATGAATGTTGCCCAGACGAATGTGGCGAGCCTGACTTTGAACAGAGCTGGTGCAATGTTAACCAGCCAGAATGGAAAGACCGGGACGAGACGCAGAAACAGGAGATAGTTGAAGGCATCGCGGGCAAAGCCATCGGAAAACGACTTAGCCCATGGGCCGGCCTTGCGCACCAGGCTGTCGCCAACAGAACTCTGGGCGATCAGAAAAATGGCCGTTGCACCGATGGTTGCCGAAACGACTGTGATCAGGCCTCCGGCGAACCAACCGAATAGAAATGCTCCGAGGATGGTCAAGAGCGCGGCGCCGGGCAGTGAAAAGGCCACGGTGGCGACATAGATCAGGCTGTAGGCCAGGATGGCTGCCACATAATGATCACGAACGAACTGGAGCAGGGCGTCGCGATTTTCCGCAATGACGGCCAATGACAGGTATTCGTGGGCGCCCGATGCATAGATTGCCATGATGCCTGCGAGCAGGATGGCCAAAGGCGCCCATCTCGCCAAGGGGTTTTTCCGTCGCGGTGTGGTCTTGGGCGTGTTGGCTTCTTGCATCGAGGCGGAGTAACCGTTGCTTTTCATGTTTCGCTTTCAGATGTGAACTACCGATATTGACAATGCAACCGGCCATTCGGAAGCCTCGACATCCCGCCTGTGGTGATATGCATTGGTTGGAGGCGGCGAGGCAAGTGGTGCTCAAGGGGTTGTGATCAATGTTCAGCGAGATTGAAACTGCGGCCAAGCGGCGCAAATCGCCTGTTTCGGCACGTTGACTTCGCGCCGCGTTATCCGTATAAGCCGTGCGGTTATCGATACATGGATGTCGTTGGTCTCGATCCCCTTCATGTTCGCCGCTGGATTTTGCCTATTCGGGCAGTCATGAGGGTGTGGGCGGGACCTGTTAGACGCGGAGAAATCAGGTGAAACGTACATTTCAACCGAGCAGGCTGGTTCGCAAGCGCCGTCATGGTTTTCGCGCCCGTATGGCCACCAAGGGCGGACGCAAAGTTCTCCAGCGCAGGCGTCAGCGCGGCCGCGCCAAACTGTCAGCATAGCACCGGCGCTGCCACCTGAACGAAAGTGGCTGGCGAGGGACTGAAATCCTCTGTATCGCGATGGACACGATCAAGCGCCGGCAAGACTTCCAAGCCGCCGCGCGGGCGCGGTCCTGGGCGACACGCGGTGTCGTGGTGCAGGCGTGCGAGCGCGGCGACAATGACCCGCCGAGGATTGGATTCACGGTGACGAAGAAACTCGGGAATGCCGTGCATCGCAACAGAATCAGGCGCAGACTGCGCGCAGCAGTGCGGCAGGTAGAGGCCGGGCGGTTGTCAAGCGGGTGTGATTACGTGTTAATCGGACGGAGAGATACCGCGCACCGCCCGTTCGAAAATCTTGTCGGTGACATTGACCTCGCGCTCGAACATCTGAATAAGGGTGAGGCACAAGCTCCAAGACGTGGGAAACGTGGCGGGCGCGGCGCGAATTCGGGCTAACAGGCAATAGACATGAACACAGAGAACAAAAACTTCATTGTGGCGATTGCGCTGTCTATAGCCATTATCCTGGGCTGGCAGATGTTCTATGCGCAGCCGCAAATCGAGCGTCAGCGCGCCCTGCAGGAACAACAGGCACAACAGGCGGCAGAATCCGACACGGTTCCGGCACCTTCGGCGGCGACGCCGGCCCCGGCGGATGCAACCGTTCCGCAGGTCGACAGCGCGGTTTCGGCACCCGATGCGACTGTGCCAGGCGGTGCGCAGCCGCGCGACGTGGCGCTGGGCGCAAGCGAGCGCGTGGAGATCAAGACGCCAAGCGTTTACGGCACGATCAACCTGGAGGGTGCACGGCTCGACGACCTCCATCTGACGCACTACCGGCAGACGGTAAATCCCGACAGCGATACGATCACGCTGCTTTCGCCATCCGGCACATCAGGCGCTTTTTTTGCCGATCAGGGCTGGGCTCCCGCTGCAGGCAGCACGCTGAAACTGCCCGGTGCCAAGACGGTCTGGAGTGCGCCCAAGGACACTGTTCTTACACCGGAAACCCCGGTCACCCTGACCTGGAGCAATGGCCAGGGGCTGACCTTCCAGAGGACCTTTTCGGTTGACAAGGACTACATGTTCTCGGTGCGCCAGGAGGTTCGCAACGAAACCAGCCAGCCGGTGGCGCTCTATCCCTATTCACGAGTGCAGCGCCAGGAAACGCCGGAAACCCAAGGCATCTATGTGCTGCATGAAGGCCTGATCGGCGTATTGAACGACGAACTCCAGGAGGTCGACTATTCCGACGTCAAAGGCGAAACGGTTCCGGTCAAGGTTGAATCGACTGGCGGGTGGCTGGGCATTACCGACAAATACTGGGCTGTTGCGCTCATTCCGGACCAAAAGGCCAAAATCAGCGGCAGCTTCTTTCATCAGGACGCCTCGGGGCGCGATATCTATCAAAGCCAGTACCTTAGCAGCGATGCGCTGGTGGTGGCGCCCGGTGCCGTGGCCGGTTTCGACAGCCGCGTGTTTGCCGGTGCCAAGGTATTTGAGAAGATCAGTCAGTATGAATCGGAAGGCGGTATCGATCGTTTTGACCTGATGATCGACTGGGGGTGGTTCTATTTCATCACCAAACCACTGTTTTGGTTGCTGAGCGCCATTCAGAAGCTGGTCGGCAACTTTGGACTTGCGATCCTGATCATCACGGTTTTGGTCAAGATGGCCTTCTTCCCGCTGGCGAACAAGTCTTATGTTTCAATGGCCAAGATGAAAGTCTTGCAGCCTGAAATGAAGAAAATCCAGGAACGCTTCGCTGACGACAAGACGAAACAGCAGCAGGCGATGATGGAGATGTACAAAAAGGAGAAGGTCAACCCGATGTCCGGGTGTTTGCCGATCCTGGTGCAGATCCCGGTGTTCTTTGCGCTCTACAAGGTGTTGTTCGTCACCATCGAGATGCGGCATGCGCCGTTTTACGGTTGGATCAAGGACCTGTCGGTGCAGGACCCCACCAGCCTCTTCAACCTGTTCGGACTGATCCCCTGGGACCCGCCGTCGTTCCTCCTGATCGGCGTACTGCCGCTTCTCATGGGAAGTACGATGTGGGTGCAGATGCGGCTCAATCCGGCGCCGCCTGATCCGGTGCAGGCGCAGATTTTTATGTGGATGCCGCTGTTTTTCACGTTTTTGCTGGCAACGTTTCCGGCCGGGCTGGTGCTGTACTGGGCATGGAACAACTTCCTGTCGATCCTGCAACAGTACACGATCATGAAGCGGCAGGGGGCGGATGTGAACCTCATCCAGAACATCAAGGAAAGCCTGCCGTTCCTGTTCAAGAAGAAACCGGCAGAGTAGGGCGGTCATGGAGCCTGAGAGCGCTGAATTCAGCGATGAGCTGATCGAGCGCGGCAGGGTGCTGTTTGCCGGGGAGGTGACGTTCCTGCTCGGGGTTGCCAGCCTGGCGCAGTTGCCGGTGGCGCTTCCGGTTGAAATCGCCTTTGCCGGACGGTCGAATGTCGGCAAGTCATCACTGCTCAATGCGCTGACCAACCGCAAGGATATCGCCCGCACGTCCAATACACCGGGCCGCACGCGCGAGCTTAACTATTTCAAAATAGGCGATAAACTGGCGATAGTCGACATGCCGGGCTACGGCTATGCCAAGGCCGAGAAGTCTTTGGTCAAGAAGTGGCAGGCACTGGTGCGCGGCTATTTGCGCGGGCGGGTGAACCTCAGGCGGGTGTTTGTGCTGATCGATGCACGCCACGGCATCAAGACGACCGATCTCGAGACGCTCGATCTTCTGGACGAGACGGCGGTAAGCTATCAGATCGTCCTGACCAAGGCCGACAAGCTGAAGAAGGGCGAGCAGGAGCAGATTGTTAAGCGGACGCTTGGCGACATCAAGAAACGCCCGGCAGCGCACCCGCGGGTCCTGTTGACCTCCAGCGCCAAGGGAACCGGCATCGCCGAACTTCGCGCCGAGATTGTGGCAATGGGCCTGGAATAGCCTGCAAATCTTCGAAAATCATGCCCCTGGGGCGCAAACCTTTGCGCAAAACCGGCCGCAAGAAATGGGAATCGCAACGGCGCCATCAGGCTGGCTGCTCGGGTGCAAGATAGCCCTTGTATCCGGCCAGCCGCCCGATGATCGGCAAATTGATGGTGACGTCGAAATTGAACCGGCCGTCGTGCTGGCTTTCGAAGCTGGTGCCGTGCGGAACCAGAGCGCGGGGCAGGGGGATGCGACCGAGCCGCCAACTGCGCGGTACGAAGTGCAGTTCGCCGTCGCGGACGACGAGGGCAAGGGCGATGGTGATCAGGCCAAAGCGCTCGGTGAGGAGATGAGCCTCACGGCCGGCGCCCGCCGCCAGGTGACTTGTAAAGGTGCGGCCGGCGAAGTTTCGGTGCCAGGTCTCGCCGGCGGCGGTCGGGGTAAATGTCACCGCGATCGAGCTGGGACGGGGTCAAGGTGGCCGCGCCGGTTAGAGTCCGGCAGAAGGCTGTGGCCTTGTCCAGGCTGCGCCCGGTGATGATGATGTCGAGGCCGGCGACATCGCTCAGCAGCTCGGTCAGCCGGCCGCCGAACACGCCGTGACCGCCAAGGATCAGCAGCTTCACGGCATCAGCCT
>JAHEJE010000341.1 GCA_024639035.1 Alphaproteobacteria bacterium | reverse complement strand
GATATCAGGCGGGCGTTCAGCACCGCCGTCAACGCCCGGCGCGGCGCATCCAGCGCCGACGACAACTCGCTCGACACGGTCACCGGCTTTCCTGTCAGTTGCACGATGGTCTGGCGCACCGCCTCTTCATGGGCCGGATTGCGAACCGCAAACCGCGAGGCCACGGCAAACGCCTCAACGCTGTCGGCAACGACCCGCAGCTTGGCCTCCAGTTCCGCGAAATCGACCGGCTGCACCTGGTCGCCATTGTGGTCGTGGCCACCGGCGATGCGGATCACCGGCATGCCGGGAAAGGCATGCGACACGCCCGCCCGCTCGGTCATCTGGTCGTCGAAACCGATCAGGATCGCCGCCACCGGCGCGCCATGGCCCTCGACCACCGCATTGGTCGCCAGCGTCGTCGACACCGAAACCAGGTTGATCTGGCCGGCATCGATCGCATCGGGCAGTGCCCTGATGGCGCCGGCGATGGCCTCGCTGACCCCGACCGACAGGTCGCCGCGGGTGGTCAGCGCCTTGGCCCGGGCCAGCACTTCGCGGCCGTCGGCAGCCAGCACAGCAGCATCGGTATATGTCCCGCCGGTGTCGACGCCGATCAGGTAATTGCGGCTCATGTGTAAAACCCTGAGATTGACCGAAAAAACCCGCTACACCAAATCACTTGGCAAAGGCAAACGAAACCGGATCGTCAGATCACTTCATCTTTGGGGTCTTCGGTCTCGCCATAGCGTTTCATGATCGCCGGCTTCAGTCCTTCGTAGAGCTTGTCCAGGCCGGCCGCGACCCGGGCATTCTCGCGCTCGAACAGGGAATTGCCGGCAAGATCGCTTTCCACCAGAAACGGGCCGAAGTTCTCCACATCCAGCACCCACATGGCCTGGGCGATACCCAGTTCCTCGATCCAGTGCACCCCGGCGACCCGCTTGATGCCGCGGCCCAGCAGCGCACCGGTGCCATAGCCGACCGTCGTCAGATAGATTGCGCAGTTGGGCACGAATTTCTCGCGGTACACATCGCCGGCCATGCCGCCCTTGCCGATGATGATCCTGGCACCGGACATCGCAAACCAGTCATCGAGCCACTTGTTGAAGCGGAACGACGCCGTCGCCGTGACCGCCCCGATTTCATACTCCCCGTCACCGCGCGGTGCTGCCGCCGGCGAGCAGTGGAAATTGACATTGCCGATCACCTCCGGCGCCGCCGGCAACCCGGCACCCTCGTCGAGCGCCTTGGTATAGACGCCCTCGCGCCCGGTGAAGATCCGGCCATCGAGATAGACCACATCGCCGATCGACAGGGCCTTGAGGTCGTCGCCCGACACCGGCGCCGTCAGGCGGTGCTGCGTGAGGCCCTGTTGTCGCTGTTCCATTGAACGCCCTCCCGGCGCATGTAATCGGTGAACCATTGCGGATCGGTGCGGAACTCGGCCCGCCCGTCGCTGAACACCCGCGCCGTCGCCCGGCGTGACGACAGGCAGAACATATGCACGCTGACCGGCATGCCGCCGGTGTGGCAGTAGCCGACCTCGATGTTGCAGCCGACCACCATCGACGAGCCCATGAAGCCCATGGCGCCCATGCCGATGTTGTTGCCGAGTTCCTTGAATTCCTGCTCCAGCGCGGCGATCTTCGGGTCCGGGTTGCGGCTGCCAACCGTGCGCAGGCACGCCGCCTGCTTGCCCAGCATCATGCAGGTGTCCTTCGACCCGCCGATGCCGATACCGACAATCGCCGGCTGACAGGCCAGCCCGCGCTTGCCGAACGCCACCAGCGTATCGAGGAAGAACCGCTTGATGCCGTCAATGCCGTCGCCGGGGAACAGCATCCGGTAGTCCGAGCCGAACAACCCGCCCTTGTGCACCGTGGTCAGGTCGACCCAGTCGGCATCGGGGTGGAAGGAATATTCGATCTCCGGTGCATTGATACCGCAATTGTTGTTGTGATCGGTCCGCCACAGCGGGTGCACCCGGTTCGGCCGCAACGGCACCCCGTCTGTGGCCGTGGCCGTGGCCTGGCGCAAAGCCTGCTCCAGTGCTATCGGCCCACCATCGATGCGCGCCTCGTTGCCCATTTTCACGTACCACCGCGGCACCCCGGTATCGGCGCACATCGCCCGCCTGTCTTCCTTGGCAGCCTCGTAGTTCTCGAGCATCGCCTGCAGCACGAACGCCGAAAGCTCACCGGTCTCGATATCCGCCGCCGCCCGCAGACCGCTCAGGTAATCGTCCGGGATCTCTATTGCCGCCCTGGCCATCAGGTCCTCGGCAACGCGTTCCAGGTTTTCAATCGGTATCATTTCATCCATTCCTCACGACAACAGGCTGTCGCCGGGCGCAACGATGGAAAAATCCACCGGCGCGGACGCCGCCGTCAAGCCATCGTCGCCAGTGTACACAACCGTATAGCGCGATGTCTGCAAATCTCCCGCCTCGGGGCAATCCTCGCGGTAGTGGGCGCCCCGTGAGTTTTCGCGCGCCAATGCGGCGCGGACAATGGCTCTGGAAACGCTGATCAGGCTGTCCAGGTTCAGCCAGTCATGCCAGGTCAGATTGAACCGCAGGTCATCGCCGCCAACGCCGGTTTCGCCATGTTCGGCACCCAAATCGCCGAGCCCGGCCAGCGCCCGCTGCAACCTGTCGCGGTTGCGGATGACCCCGGCATCCTGCCACATCAGGTCGCACAGGCGCTCACGGATTGCATTGAGATCGCCGCGACGTCCGCCGACGGGCTGCAGCGCGGCATCAATCGCCGCTTCGACCACGCCCATGTCCGGCGCAATATGACCGTTGACCTGAGCAAACCGGGCCATCGCCGTACCGGCCACACCGCCGAACACGGTCGAATTGGCAACCCCGTTGCCGCCCAGCCGGTTGGCGCCGTGAACGCCGCCGGCATCTTCCCCGGCCACGAACAGGCCGGGCATCGCGGTCGATGTATCGACATCGCAAATCACCC
>JAHEJE010000062.1 GCA_024639035.1 Alphaproteobacteria bacterium | reverse complement strand
CATCCAGCGGCCGCCCATGTTGACGGTGCGGGCGGGATTGCGGGCGTGGATCTTGAATTCCGCCGGCGCCGTCGCAATGGCCTGTTCGATAAAGGCCGGGTCGAAATGCACCCGCTCGCCACGGACATCGGCGCCCGCCTTCTTCAACAGGGCCCTGGCCTCGGGCAGCATGAACTCCATGCCGATGTCCTGCAGCACCTTGAGCGATGTCAAATGGATCGATTCAAGCTCATCGGCCGATAGCAGTTCGACCGGCGCAAACGGCAGTCTGGGCTGGCGATAGGGCAACTGGGCGACGGGCCGGTTACCGGATTGCGGGGCGGCGCGGCCTCCCTTGCGGCGACGGCCGCGCCGGGCGGTGGCGTTTGCTCGTGGGGCGGGCGCGATTGCATCGGTCATCGGCTTATCCTCAACCAACCAGTTCAGGGAGCATGGCCTGCAGCGAACGATCGGCCTCGACCTGATCGATCAGCCACTTCTCGAAGCGCTTGATCTTCGGCTTCAGGCGCTGGTTGGCGCTGCACACGAAGGTCCAGTGGTGGCGGTGCGTCACGGCAAGATCGAAGGGATAGACCAGCCGTCCCGCCTCGACATCGTCATCGGCGAACGGGCCGATGGTCATTGCCACGCCGACACCCTCGAGAGCCGCCTCCTGGGCGAGGATGTAGCTGTCGAAGGCCAGGCTGTCGGACAGCTTCACGTCCCTGACGCCGGCGGCCCGAAGCCAGATTTCCCAATCTTCCGCGGCGGTGTAGACATGCAGCAGCTTGTGCTTGCGCAAATCCTCGGGCGAACGGATCGCCCTGTCGCCGGTCAGCAGCTTCGGCGAGCACACCGGGCGCAACACCGAGTGGAACAGTTTGCGCTCATAGTCCTCGGCGCTGGGATTGCGGACCAGCAGAAATGCCGCATCGGCGGCCTGTTCGTTGAAATCCCAGTCGAAGTAGGACGTCGACAGCCGTACCTTCATGTCGGGAAAGCGGCGTTCGAAATCATACAGGCGCGGGATCAGCCACTTCAGCGCCACGGTCACATAAACCTGCAGGGTCAGTTCGCTGTCGTCCTTGCTGGGGCGGACGAACTGGGTCTGGGTCTCGATCTGGTCGAAGGCCTCGCGGATCGCCGGGTAGTAGATCTGGCCGATGGTGGTGAGTTCGGCCGAGCGGGTGTCGCGGCGAAACAGGGTGATGCCGAGGGTCTCTTCCAGCGCCTTGACCTGATGACTGACGGCGGAACGGGTGATGCCCAGTTCATCGGCGGCGCGGCGGAAGCTGCCGAGCCTGGCAGCAGCCTCGAAGGCGGTGAGCGCACGTAACGGGGGCAAGTCGCGTCTGGGCACTTCAGTCCACTCCATCAGAGTCCAGAAAATGCCTATATCACGATAATTCCACTGCGGTTAGCGAATTTTTCCGGTTTGCAGAAGAAATCAATAGGTGAGTTTTATTCACCTTATCTTGAGTATTTGCCGTCTTCTCCCGAGGCGATTTTCAGGGCACTCTAGGCAACGTGATTTTGTGCAGACTGCGGAGCCTGAAATGAGCATGTCCCAGGAGAAGACCCGGCGCCGTGGCGGCCGGGATGCGCGGCGTGAGTTGCGGGCAAAGCCGGTGCCGCGCCATGAGGCGGCGGTGCAGCCGGGCATGTCCGGCGGCAAGTACAAGCCGCTCAGCGACCGCGACATGCAGCGCATCCACGAAACCGCCCTCACGCTTCTGGAAACGGTTGGGCTGGGCGATGCCATCGACAGTTGCATCGAGGCTCTGACAGCCAAAGGCTGCTGGATGGACGACCGCGGCAGGCTGTGCTTTCCGCGGGCGCTGATCGAGGACACGCTGGCGAATTGCGCCCGCGACTTCACGCTTTTCGCGCGCGATGAAAAACATGACATGCAGCCATCGGGCAACCGGGCCTACTTCGGCACCGGCGGGGCGGCGGTGCATATTGTCGAGCCCAAGACGCGCGAGTACCGCGACTCGCTGCTGATTGATATCTACGACTGTGCCCGCCTCGTCGATACCTGCGACAACATCCACTACTTCCAGCGGCCGGTGGTGGCGCGCGATATGGAATCGCCGCGCGACCTCGACATCAACACGCTTTATGCCTGCCTGGCCGGCACCTCCAAGCATGTCGGCACCAGCATGGTGGAGGCATCGCATGTCGAGGAGAGCCTTGAAATCCTGCACCTGGTGGCCGGCGGCGAGGACAAGTGGCGGGCGCGGCCGTTCGTCAGCCAGTCGAACTGTTTCGTCGTGCCGCCGATGAAGTTTGCCGAGGACGCCTGCCGGTGCCTTGAGGTGGCGGTGCGCGGCGGCATGCCGGTGCTGCTGCTGTCGGCCGGACAGGCCGGGGCGACGGCGCCGGCGGCATTGGCCGGGGCGATTGCCCAGGCGGTGGCGGAATGTCTGGCCGGGCTGGCCTATGTCAACGCCATCGTGCCGGGCGCACCGGCGATCTGGGGGCCATGGCCGTTCGTGTCCGATCTGCGCACCGGCGCCATGTCGGGCGGGTCGGGCGAACAGGCGCTGATCACCGCAGGGTGCGCCCAGATGGGCCGGTTCTACGATCTGACGGTCGGGTCGGCAGCGGGCATGTGCGACGGCAAGCTGCCGGACATGCAGTCGGGCCATGAAAAGGGCGTCACGGCGGCGCTGGCGGCGATGAGCGGCATCAACATGATGTACGAATGCGCCGGCATGCATGCCAGCCTGCTCGGCTTCTGCCTGGAAAGCGTCCTGCTGGACAACGACATGCTGGGGGCGGTCAACCGCAACGTGCGCGGCATCGAGGTGAACGACGAGACCCTGTCGCTGGAGGTGATCAGTCAGGTGTGCCTGGAAGGACCCGGACACTATCTCGGCTCCGAGCAGACGCTCAGCCTGATGCAGAGCGAATATTTCTATCCCAAGCTCGGCGACCGGACCAGTCCGAAGGAATGGAACGAGGCCGGCAAACCGGATCCGGTCGAGATGGCAGCAGCGCGCAAGAAGGAAGTCCTGTCGAGTTATTACCCGGACTACATTGCAGCCTCGGCCGATAAGGAAATCAGGGCCGGTCACGACATCAAGCTGCCGCGCATCCAAATGGGACCGGGGGATCCGCGCTGGAACTAGAGTACGACAGTCAGGCCATCGCGGAGCGTCTGGACCGAGCCGGGCTCACGGTGCTCGGCGGCTTTGCGCCGGGGGCCGGCGACGGCGTGCCGCCGGGCGCCAACGGCAGCGAGGCGGCACATGTGGCGCTGATCGGCAATGCCGGCCCGGCGATGTTCGAACGGTTCGCACGCGAACGCGATCCGCAGAGCGACCTGCTCGACGACTGGTGCGAAGCAACGCTCGGCCCAATCGCGGCGGGCGCCGGGCTGCGGGCCGTCTATCCCTGGCAAAAGCCCTATCTGCCGTTCCTCACCTGGGCCCGCAAGGCCGGTTGCGGCATGGCCTCGCCGCTGGGCATGAACATCCACCCGGTGTACGGATTGTGGCACGGATTTCGTGGCGCGCTGATCTTCGAAAGCCCGGCGGATCTGGGCACGGGTGTGCCGGATTTCGATCATCCCTGCCCGTCGTGTGCCGACAAGCCGTGCCTGAGCGCATGCCCGGTTGACGCTTTCGTTAGAGACAGTGAATTGCCATTCAATCCTGCCCGGTGCGTCAGTTATCTTCAGTCCACAGACGGATTATCCTGCCTCAATCAAGGTTGCCGTGCGAGATTGGCTTGTCCAATCGGCAGAAACTATGCTTACACTCCGGAGCAAATCAGGTTTCATCTGTCGGCGTTTTATCGTGCCCACACAGTGATTTGAGCTGCAGTTGCAAACCGGCGGAATTGTGGAAGGCACTAGGCGATGTATGAGGCCGTTGCCCGGAAGCTCGCATCGGGCGATCTGGTGATCCTCGATGGCGGCACCGGAACAGCCATCCAGGCGCGCGGTGTGGCGATGGACGGCGATGTGTGGTGCGCCATGGCCAACCTGACGCACTACGAGGATGTTTGTGCAGCGCACGAGGACTATGTGCTTGCCGGCGCCGACGTGATCACCGCCAATACCTATGCCTCGAGCCCGACGCTGTTCCATGGTCTGGGGCGAACCAACGAAATCGCCGCCATCGACCGAAACGCCATCCGCGCAGCGCGCGAGGCGGTGAGCAAGGTGGCGGAGAAACCGGTTGCCGTTGCCGGGTCATTCTCGCTGATGCGCGAAGTGGTCGAGGGCGGCGACCGCACGGTGCTGCCGAAGATCGACCGCGACACGGCTGCCGACCTGGTGGAGCGCAAGGCCGAAGGACTGGCCGAATCCGGTTGCGACCTGATCATCATGGAGATGATGCGCGATGCCGACCTGTCGGTGCTGGCCACCGAGGCGGCGGTGGCGACCGGCCTGCCGGTGTGGGTCGGCATATCGGTGGAAAAGGGCGATGACGGGCGGCTGATCGGTTTCGATACGCCTGAATGGTCGCTGGAAGACATCACCTCGGTGCTGATGGCGACGGGCGCGCAGGCCTGCTGCGTCATGCATCACGACATCGCGCTGACCAGGCAAGCCCTGAAGATCATCCAGTCGATCTGGGCCGGTACGGTCGGCGCCTATCCGGAATCGGGCAGCTTCAAGATGCCGAACTGGGAATTTCACGAGATCGCCCCGCAGGAGTTTGCTCGCCAGTGCAAGGAATGGCGGCGGCTTGGCGCCAATATCATCGGCGGCTGCTGCGGCATCGGAGCCGAGCACATCGCGGCACTCAGCGCAGCGTTCGGAAAATCGCCCAGCGTGTCGTGAGCGGACCGCAACACGGCGTTGCGGCGTCACCGCCGGCACCCGGTTCGATGCAGACTTCGCTTATGACAAACGGAGGGTGCAATGGCAGAGACCAAAGCTGGATCGTGCCTGTGCGGCGAAGTGCATTACCAGGTGTCGGGGCCGCTGCGGAACGCCATAGGATGCCACTGCGGGCAATGCCGTAAGACGACAGGTCATTACATGGCGGCCACCGCGGTCGATCTGGCCGATTTCACGCTGACACGGGACAGCGGGCTGAAATGGTATCGATCGAGCGATAATGCGCAGCGCGGGTTTTGCGGGACCTGCGGCTCGACGCTGTTCTGGCGCGCCGATGGGCGCGACTACATCGCCATCGCCGCGGGCACGCTCGACGGCGAAACCGGCATCCGGCTCGAGGGCCACATCTTCTGCGCCGACAAGGGCGATTACTACGACATCAGCGACGACGGTTACCGCTATCCCGGCTGGCTGGCCGATGGCGACGCCGGCGGCACGGGGTAACGACTACTTCGCCGCCGCTCGCTTGTTCGTATCGGCGTCGATGCGCTCCTTAAGGATGCCGCTGTCCTCGATGATCTCGCCGACCAGGTGTTCGCGCCGGTAGGCCATGACGTGGACGCCGGCGATGCCCTCGATCTCGCGCATCTGCTGGATCAGCTCGATGCAGATCTTCTTGCCTTCATCGCCGGGCTTTTCAGCCTTTTCCAGCCGTTCGACAACCGCGTCGGGCACGTGGATGCCGGGCACGTTGGTGCGCATCCAGCGGGCCGACTTGGCCGACGCCAAGGGGCCGACGCCGCCGAGGATGAAGGTCTTCTCGTGCGAGCCCAGGTCACGCACCCGCTTCATGTACTCCTTGAACACCTCGATGTCGTAGACGTAGTTGGTCTGGATGAAGTCGGCACCGGCAACGGCCTTCTTTTCGAGCCTGTCGGCGCGCCACTCGAGCGGCGGGATGCACGGGTTGGCCGCCGCACCGAGAAAAATCTTCGGTGTCGTCGTCAGCTTGCGGCCGGACAGGAAGGTGCCCTCGTCGCGCATGGTTTTCAGTGTGCGCAGCAGCGACATGCAGTCGAAATCGAACACCGGCTTGGCACCCGGCTGATCGCCGACGCCAACCCCGTCACCGGTCAGGCACAGCACGTTGCCGACGCCCAAGGCGGCAGCGCCGAGCACGTCGCCCTGGATGGCGATGCGGTTGCGGTCGCGGCAGGAAATCTGCAGTACGGGACTCAATCCGACACGCGAGAGCAGCGAAGAGATGCCCATCGACGACATGTGGCAGTTGGCGCCGGAGGCGTCGGTTGCATTGATCGCATCGGCAATCTCGCGCAGGGGTTCGGCGGCCTTGAACACATCGCGCGGATCGGCGGAATCGGGCGGGTTGAGTTCGGCGGTGACGGCGAACAGGCCCTTGCGCAATACGCGCTCCAGCTTGGAGGCGGACTTGTGGCCTTCGGGCGGCTGAAGCGGTTCTTCGTAGACCGGATCGAACGGTTCTGGTGTCTGGATCGATTGCGGCATCAGGCGTCCTTGCCGGTTTGGGTGGTGCCGGTCTGGCCGGAAGGATTGCCGCCCTTGAAGCGGGCGGTGCGTTCGGAGACGACCTGTTCGGAGAGCGCCGCCTCGGGCTCGACGGCCACCGGGGCGGCCGCCGGTTCAAATCTGCGCGCCCGGCCGAAGGCCTTGGCGAGGGCGTGCTTGGAAGGATCGGCCGAGAGTCCGGTGGTACGGCCTTCGGCGGCTTTTTCACGCGATGCGCGCAGCCAGCTCGACGACCCCTCGAGGGCGCGGTTGACCGGCGGCTGCACGGCGCGGATGCGTTCAGCGCCGTGCTTCATGCGCGTTGCCCCGTCCCAGCCTTCGACCCAGACGCAGCGCATCTCCGGCTTGACCTCGCAAAACCCGCCCGGGCGCACACCGCCGCACGGACCGTTGCGCAGGTTCTTGGGGCAGTTCATCGGGCACGACATGCCGGTCGACGACAGCACGCACTGACCGCACATCTTGCAGTCGAACAAAACCCCCTTGATGACCTTTTCCATAACGGCCACCGGGCGTTCGATGCGGTTGTAGCCAATTTTCGCGAACAGCGGATCGAGCGACACCATGATGCGCTCAAAGCCGTTGTAGAATCCTTCGAAGGCCCTTGAATGGCGGACGGCAAACAGCCGGAGTTGGTACATGATCGAACGGTCCCTAAGCTATGGTTCGGATCGCCTGCGCGCAGGCCAACACATGCCCGCGTTCTACACCAACAGCCGGTTCACAGGCGACAGGTTTTGGTGCGCAGTCGACGCGCGGCGGAAATCCCGGCGATAATATTGTCGCATCCGGCAGGCCGGCAACGGCTGTTCAACATGACAATTGGCTGAGCATGGCTGTCAGCAAAGCGTAAGTCAGGACCGTGCATACAGATGGATACCCACGGTGCCCGCCGATTCGGCAGGCAACGGTCTCATTAAACAAACAGCAAGGGCGGGATGACATGGCTTTGATCAACGGAACTGCAAACAACGACGTCCTCAACGGGACCAGCCAGAATGACAGCATCTTCGGCTTCGGCGGCGCTGACGACATCAGCGGCGAAGGCGGCGCAGACGAAATTCGTGCCGGCGGCGGCAACGACAAGGTCGAGGGCGATGCCGGAAACGACATCATCTTCGGCAACGCCGGGCTCGATTCGATCGAAGGCGGCCTGGGCGACGATGTGATCAGAGGCGGCGGCGGCGCTGACGACCTCGATGGCGACGCCGGCAACGACCGCGTCATCGGCGGCGGTGGCAACGACAAAATCAGCGGCGGCGCGGGCGCCGATATCGTCAACGGCAACGCCGGCAACGACAAGGTCGAAGGCGGCGGCGGCAACGACAGGGTTTTCGGCGGTGGCGGCAACGATGAGCTGAGCGGCGGCCGTGGGCGCGACGTCCTGAAAGGCGGTACCGGCAACGACGTTCTCGATGGCAATTTCGGCAACGACCGGCTGTTCGGCGGCGGCGGGGCCGACATCTTCGAGTACGAGCCGGGTGGCGACCGCGATGTCATCATGGATTTCCAGAATGGTCTGGACCTGATCGACCTGACCGACTTCAATCTGGCGAATGCCGCAGCAGCGCTGGCGCTTGCCAGTACGGTAGGCAGCACCGTTCAGTTCGATTTCGGCGGCGGCGATGTGCTGGTGGTCCGGGACGTGACGCTGGCGCAGCTCACATCCGTGGACTTCATCCTCTAGGGTCAGACCTGTTTCAGGCCCTTTCGGTCATGAACGCAGCGAGGTCGCCGTAGCCGGTGTGGCGGAACTCATAGGCCAGCTTCAGGCGCTCTGCGGCCGCCTTTGCCTTGGCTTCCAGTTCGGGCGTCGGCGACTGGGCGATATAGACGACCTTTTCGTAATTGGCGAACAGGAAGTCGACCATGTCGGAGCGCCGGTCGAGGCCGAAACCCTGCCAGATCAGCTTGTCGAAGTGCTGGGCGAAATAGTCGGTCAGGAACAAGGCACGCATATCCTCATCGCCGCGTTCGGCAAAGGCATCGTTGCCGGAAAAGAACGAATAGCAGTGCGGCCCGCCGATGCGCTCCACGCCTTCTTCGTCCAGCATCTTGTCGAGCAACCCGCCGGTGCCGCAATCGCCGTAGAGCACGTAGATCTTGCGGTAGTTGTCGCGGTTGGCGCGGATTTTGTCGCGCACACCGGGGGTGATCTTGTCCGGCGTGTTGTGCCACTTGGCCGGCAGGCAGGTGACATCGAAGGCCGGCCAGCGGTTGGCCTTGATGAGATCGATGATCTCGCGGCCAAGCGCGCCGCAGGCAATGAGCAGCACATTGCCCGTGCCCTTGGCGAACTCAAAACTGTCTGACGGTGCAATGTCCATGCTGCAAATCTAGCGCAGATCGATGCGGCGGGGTAGCCGGATTGCGGTGGCCGGCGAATGGATAGCGACCAGCCGCTGCGCCTTACTGTGCACCATCGACCCAGGTCATGAGCGCGTTGGAGGCGCCGTGGCCGGGCCGACGCGCCGGCTTGAGCAGGTCGCGCAGGGCAGGTTCCAGGCCGGCGTGGCGGAAACGGTAACCGCTGGCCTGCGCCGCGGCGGGGACGGCGCGGGCACTGTCGAGAAACAGGTTTGCCATCTCGCCAAGCGTTGTGCGCAACAGCACGGCAGGGATGCGGACAAAGACCGGGCGGTTGAGAACCGTGCCGAGAGTGCGCATGAAATCGCCAGTGCGCACCGGTTCCGGCGCCACCGCATTGACCGGGCCGCGCACGCCCGGGGTATCGATGGCGTGTTCAATGAGGCCGACGGCATCGTCGATGTGCAGCCAGGGCATCCATTGGCGGCCATCACCCATGATGGCACCGAGACCGAAGCGAACCGGGCCGGCAAGGCCGGGCAACGCGCCGCCATCGTGGCCGAGCACGATGCCGTAACGCAGCACGACGGTGCGCACTCTCAGTGCCTCTGCAACCCTGGCGCGGGCCTCGCGCATCAGGCACATCCGGCCAGCAAAGCCGGCGCCACGGCCGGCGTTCTCATCGAGCACGGCCTCGCCGCCATCACCATAATATCCGGTCGCCGATGCGGTGATGAAAACGGCGGGCGGGCTGGCAAGCCGGCGGATGAGATCGAGGGCGGCATCGGTGGTCTTCAGCCGGCTGTTGAGGATTTCCTCGCGACGGTTTGGCGTCCATGGCAGGCCGACCACCGGTTCGCCGGCCAGGTTGACAATGGCATGAACAGGTTCATCGGCGGCGATGTCATCCAGCGCTGTGACCGCGCGGGCGTGCGGGCCGAAGTGGTAGGCCGCCTTGTCGGGATCGCGGGTCAGAACGATCACATGGTCGCCGCGCGCGACCAGTTTGCGCACCGTGTGGCGGCCGATGAAGCCGGTGGCGCCGGTGACGACAACGGTATGGCCGCCTGGCTTGGCCGGCACGGCAAAGGGCTGGCGCTGCCATTGCGGCACGACAAGCGGTTTCAGGCGCAGCGCGGCCAGGCCATCGCGAACGGCCCAGGCGATGATGCCGATGCCATAGAGCGTCAGGATCCAGGTGAAAAGTCCGTGATAAGCGCCGGCAATGGCGGTCGGCTGCTGGGCCCAGGCCCACAGCACCGGTGCAAGAAAGGCCAGAACGGCGCCGTAGTTGAGCGCCAGCAGGGTGTGCAGAACGCGCTCCAGCGGCGGTAGCTTGCGGGTCAGGTCTTCCTCGATGAAATCCCACAGGGTGATCGCCACCTCGATGACCATCAGGACCGCAAGAAGGATGGCGAACGCGCCCTGCCATTGCGACCAGGCCAGGGCAAGAAAGATGATGCCGTAGATGAAGGCGCGTGCCGAATGCAGCGTCAACTCGCGCCAGGCGGACGGCCTGGAGGGCAGGCTTTCGGTCAATTCATGGTGCCACAGGTTGTCGAAGGCGCCCATCAGGCCCTGTACGGTAAGCAATACGAATATGGTGGTCATGACATGTCCTCGGGATCGCTGAATTCGCCGTCCTGATGAATGAGGACGCCGAACAGCGGGTGGGTCAGAGTGAGAATGAAACGAAAGCGCCCGGCGCCGACATCGCGGTGGACGATGGTCAGACGGCCCGGCGACAGTGCGGCGGGAAGGTGGATCAGCCGGCCGCGCCATTGGGCGAAATAGCGCGTGGCGGTGAAGTGCAGCTGGCCGGCCTGCTCGGTGATGTCGAGTTCCATGCCGGCCCAGCGGTTGAACTGCTCGACAGGCGCGCCGGTGTGCCTGGTGCGCTTGGTGGTGGTGGCACAGCGGGTCCCTTTTGCGAGGTGATAGGCACGGTGCCACACGGTGCCGCCCTGCCGGGTGTCCGGCGTCAGGGTCACGGTGCAGGCGACGCCGGACTCGTTCGAGGCAACCACCGGATTGCCGACCAGCCGGGCGGCCAGGGCCAACAGCCGGCCGAGCGGCGAGGCATACATCTTGAGCATGGTGCCGCGATAGACCAGCGGCCGGGCCGCGGTGCACACGTGTCTGCCGAACCTGGCTCTGACGGCGGCGGGCAGACGGGCGAATGCCTCTCCGAGCAGGGCCGGGAAATCGACGTCGCGCGAGCGCCGGGCGGCGGCGCGGTGCGCCATTTCAGCGGCTGGCATAAGGTCGGTTTGTGCAGTGTGGGTCATTTCGTTAGTTTCTGTAATTTCAGAAATTTCATTGCAAAAAATTTTCGCCCTACCCGCGCACGAATGTCGCCACCTTGGCGCCGAGCTGCATCAGCTTGATCAGCGTGCCCTTTTTCAGGCGCGAGACCTGCTGGTACCAGCCGGTCAGGTTCTCAATGAAGCTCAAGG
>JAHEJE010000061.1 GCA_024639035.1 Alphaproteobacteria bacterium | reverse complement strand
CGGGCCTGAGCGCATCGAGCGCCGCCTTCTGGCTGGCCGCGGCGATTTCGTAGACCTCGGCCTGCCGCGGGTCGGCGATGTCGCCGATCCAGAACGTGCGGTCGAAGCCGAGCTTGAAGCGGTGGAAATTCGTCATGCCGCAAAAACACAGGAACACCGGCTCGCCCCGCCGCATGATCCGCGTGGAGGCTCGGTGGTGGGTCTTGGTGATTTCCGGTCCCGAGGCCATGATCTGCAGAAATTGCGTGTTCGGCGACATCGCCCGATCGTCGTAGTGGGCATCGAGAAGCGCCGCTGCCTTGCGGGTCCCGGCCTCGGCGGTCGCAATCGCCACCTCGAACTCCGCCACGCCGTCGCCGATCGCAGCCCGTCCGGCCGCCATCATGGCGCCGGCCACCTCACCGGCGTGACGGGCCAGTTGCAGTTCCTCGGCCGACTTGATCATCCGCATGTCGGCGACAAGCGGCGTCACGTCGCCGAGCCGCTCGGCGGCAACGAGGCTGTCGACATAGGTCCGCACCACCGGCGGCATGTGGTCGGGCTCGATGGCCACCTTCGCCCCGCCCCCGAGAACCGCCGGCAATTCCTCGCGCCACTCGTTTCCGGCCCCGTCATTCCACGCCGCGATACGGTCGACGCGGGCCGCAGCCTCGGCCATCACCATATCGATGGTGGGCGTGATCAGCAGGCTGTCGCCATCGCGCGGCACAACAAGGATCGTCGGGCGGCCGAATTCCATGTGCAGATAGTCGTAGTAGCCGGTCAGGTAATAGACGCTGTCATCGTCGGTGATCAGCGCGACATCGAAGCCGCTGTCCGCCAGTCGGCGGCGCAGGGCGTCCAGGCGCTTCGCGTGCATCAAAGCGACTCCGCCGGCAGTTCCTGCTCGACCAGTCGCACCCAATAGGATGAGCCGAGGGTCAGCAACGCGTCGTTGAAATCATAGTTCGCCGAATGCAGCGGCCGGGCATGGGCGCCCTCGGTCCCGTTTCCGGCGAAGATGAAGCATCCGGGCCGGGCCAGCGCCATGTGGGCAAAATCCTCCGAACCGAGCACCGGCGCGCAGTCGGCATCGACATTGCCTTGACCAACGAGCACTCGGGCATTGTTCGCCGCCCGGTCCGTCGGGCCGGCCGCGTTCATAGTCACTTCGAACACGGTCTCATAGGACACCGTGGCCGTAACGTCGTGGGCCGCACAGATACCCGCAACGATCTGGCGCATCTTGCGCTCGATCTCGCCATTGACCTGCCGGTTCAAGGCCCGTGCGTCGCCCTTCAGCGTCGCCCGGCCCGGCAACACGTTGCGCTGGCCGTCGGTGATGAACTCGGTCACCGACACCACGCCGTTGTTGCCCGGATCGAGCTTGCGCGACACGATGGTTTGCAGCGCATTGACGATCTGCGCTCCGACGACGATGGCATCGACGCCGTGATGCGGCATCGCCGCGTGGCCGCCACGCCCGGCAATCTCGATCTCGAACAGCGCCTCGCTGGCCATCATCGCTCCGGCCCGCGTGGCAAAGGTACCCACCGCCATGCCCGGCATGTTGTGCATGCCATAGACCGCATCGACCGGGAATTGTTCGAACAGGCCATCGGCGATCATCGCCGGCCCGCCCTTGCCGTGCTCTTCGGCCGGCTGGAAGATGAACACCGCCCGGCCGCTGAACTCACCGTTCTCAGCCAGATGCTTTGCCGCCCCCAGAAGCATCGTCGTGTGCCCGTCATGCCCGCAGGCATGCATCACGCCGTCATGGCGCGAACGGTGGCCGAATTGGTTCTGTTCGACGATTGGAAGGGCGTCCATATCGGCGCGCAGCCCGATGCTGGCCGGCCCGTTGCCGCGCTGCAGAACGCCGACAACTCCGGTGCCGCCGACGCCGCGGTGCACCTCCAGTCCGAAGCCTTCCAGCAGTTCGGCCACTCGGGCGCTGGTGCGATGCTCTTCAAATCCCAGTTCCGGATGTCTGTGAAAATCCCGCCGCCAGGAGCTCATTTCCTGGCGCAAATCCTGCGTTTTCAACATATCACCAGACACTGCACCAATCCTCCTGCCGGCCGCGCCAGCACACAAAGTCATCAGACAATCACCGCGGTCGCAGGCCGTTTACCTTCATCGGCGTTAAACAGAAGACCCATTGCGCAAATTGCCGGAATTGGCTTATTTTCACAAGATAAACATTAGCCAGACGAGGGGAGTCAGAACATGTCCGAAGTCCACAGTCACAAGGTCCCGGCAGACTGGAGCCGCAACGCGCATATCAACAACAAGAAATACAAGGAGATGTACGCCGAGTCCGTAAAAAACCCGACAAAGTTCTGGAAGAAACACGGCAAACGCATCGACTGGTTCAAGAAGCCGACCAAAATCAATAATGTCAATTTCAACTACCCGGACGTCTCGATCAAGTGGTACGAGGACGGTGTCACCAACGTCTGCTACAACTGCGTCGATCGCCACCTGAAGAAGCGCGGCAACCAGACCGCCATCATCTGGGAAGGCGACAACCCCTTCGACGACAAGAAGATCACCTACAACGAACTCTATGAGCACGTCTGCCGCCTGGCCAATGTGATGAAGGCCAACGGCGTGAAGAAGGGTGACCGCGTCACCCTGTATATGCCGATGATTCCGGAAGCCGCATACGCCATGCTGGCCTGCGCCCGCATCGGCGCCGTTCACTCCATCGTCTTTGGCGGGTTTTCACCCGATGCCCTGGCCGACCGCATCGAAGGTTGCGATTCCAACTTCATCGTAACCGCCGATGAAGGTCTGCGCGGTGGCCGGACAATTCCGCTGAAGGCCAATACCGACAAGGCCCTCAAGAAGGCGGCCAACGGCAAGGCCTGCAAGGTACTTGTGGTGCGGCGCACCGGCGGCAAGGTCGACTGGGACAACAGCCGCGACATCTGGTACCACAAGGCCGTCCGCGCCGTCAGCGCCAAGTGCAAACCCGAAAAAATGAACGCTGAGGATCCGCTGTTCATCCTCTACACATCGGGCTCGACCGGCAAACCCAAGGGTGTGCTGCACACCACCGCCGGCTATCTCGTGTTTGCCTCGATGACCCATGAGTACATCTTCGACTATCACCCCGGTGACGTCTATTGGTGCACCGCCGATGTCGGCTGGGTCACCGGCCACAGCTACATCGTCTACGGCCCGTTGGCCAACGGCGCCATTACGCTGATGTTCGAGGGCGTTCCGAACTACCCGGACGCCGGACGCTTCTGGGAGGTCGTCGACAAACACCAGGTCAACACCTTCTACACCGCCCCCACCGCCATTCGCGCGCTGATGGGCGCCGGCGACGATTTCGTCACCCGCCACTCGCGCTCGTCGCTCAAGCTGCTCGGCTCGGTCGGCGAACCGATCAACCCGGAAGCCTGGGAGTGGTATTACAACGTCATCGGCGACGGCCGCTGCCCGATCGTCGACACATGGTGGCAAACCGAAACCGGCGGCATCATGATCACCCCCCTGCCCGGCGCCACAAAACTCAAAGCCGGCTCGGCGACACGGCCGTTCTTCGGCGTCAAACCGGCGCTCGTCGATGCTGAAGGCAAAGAGCTGAAAGGCGCCGCCGACGGCAACCTTGTGTTGCTTGACTCCTGGCCCGGCCAGATGCGCACGGTATATGGCGATCACCAGCGTTTCATGGACACCTACTTCGCGACCTACAAGGGAACCTACTTCACCGGCGACGGCTGCCGCCGCGACGAGGACGGCTACTACTGGATCACCGGCCGCGTCGACGACGTCATCAACGTCTCCGGCCACCGTATGGGTACGGCAGAAGTGGAGTCGGCCCTCGTCTCACACGACAAGGTGTCGGAGAGCGCCGTCGTCGGTTACCCGCACGACATCAAGGGCCAGGGCATCTACTGCTACGTCACCCTGATGGCCGGCGAAAAGGCCTCCGATGCGCTGAAGAAGGAGCTGGTCCAGCACGTCAGGCAAGAGATCGGCCCGATTGCCTCGCCAGATGCGATCCAGTTCGCCCCCGGCCTGCCGAAGACCCGCTCAGGCAAGATCATGCGCCGCATCCTGCGCAAGATCGCCGAGAACGATTACTCCAATCTCGGCGACACCTCGACGCTGGCCGACCCGGCCGTCGTCGACGATCTGATCGAGAACCGGCAGAACAAGAAATAGCACCACCCCATCCCCTCCCCCAGAAAGGGGGAGGGTTAGGGAGGGGGTTGATAGCGGTTCCTCATTCCTGGAGCCCGGTATAACGCGCGATTGCCGAAGCATCGCCACCAAGAAACCCGACGCGGAACCCTGCCCTTCTAACGTTTATTCTCAGGGATCAGTCCGCGTGGCGCGAAACGCAGCACCAGGGCCATGATCGCCCCCATCGCCATCAGCCGGATGTGGGCTGCGCTCTCGATCAGATGAATGCGCAGCGCGTTGTCCTCATCCATGCCCGATGTGATCAGGTCCATGAACCACAGACCCATCGGCTCGGCCTCGATCCAGAAGAACCAGACGACGAATCCGCCGAGAACCGCGCCCCAGTTGTTACCCGACCCGCCGATGATCACCATCGCCCAGATCAGAAACGTGAACCGCAATGGCTGATAAGAACCCGGCGTGAACTGGCCGTCGAGCGTCGTCAGCATGGCCCCGGCGACACCGACCACCGCCGAACCCAGGATGAACACCTGCAGGTGGCGGCCGGTAACATCCTTGCCCATGGCTTCGGCAGCAACCTCGTTGTCGCGTATGGCCCGCATCATCCGCCCCCACGGCGACTTGAGCGCCTTTTCCGACAGATAGAGAATGAACAGCAACACGATGGTGAACAAGGCCGCATAGCTGAGTTTGACGACGATGGACGACATGTCGATGATCGTCAGGCCCAGGTCATCCGCCAGCCGGATGAAGAACGCCGATTGCTGAATGTCCACCTCGTAAGGCACCGGGCGCGGCAGACCGGACACGTTCTTGACCCCGCGGGTCAGCCAGTCCTCGTTCTTAAGCATGGCGATGATGATTTCCGAGATGCCGAGTGTGGCGATCGCCAGATAGTCCGAGCGCAACCCGAGCGCCACCTTGCCGACGGCCCAGGCGGCACCGGCCGCAAACGCCCCGCCGACCGCCCACGACAGGATGATCGGCAGGCCAAGACCGCCCAGGTTTCCTGTTGCCGCCGGGTCGACCGCCTCGATGGCCGCCACCGCCGGGTCGAAGAAAGATCGCACCAGAAAGTACCCGGCAATTGCCACCGCGGTGACCGCCAGAGCGCGGAAACGCCGGTCAATCTTGAAGTAGCACCAGGTGATTGCCGCCACGGTCGCCGCCGCGATCATCGCCGCGACCGCGATACCGGCACCGCCCGCCGACCAGGCCGCCGGCACCGGCGCGGATGCAACGAGCACCCCGGCGAGGCCCCCCAATGCGGCAAAGCCCATCACTCCGACGTTGAGCAGGCCGGCATATCCCCACTGGATGTTGACCCCCAGCGACATGATCGCCGATATCAGGCACAAATTCAGAATGGCCAGGCTGAGCGACCAGCTCTGCACCACGCCGACAATCGCCAGCAAAACCGCCATCACCGCAAACAACGTGCAATTCCGCACTGCGCCGGTCATATCGTCTGCCCCCTGAAGATCCCCGTCGGTCTGACAAGCAGCACGATCACCAGGATGACGAAGGACACGGCGAACTTGTAGTCGGTCGACAATAACTGAACCAGACCGTCCGGCGCCCAGCCCTCCGGCCCCAGATAGGCCAGCACCTTGCGATAGGCAAACGTGATGGCGATCTCGGAGAACGCGATAACGAAACCGCCGACCACGGCGCCAATCGGGCTGCCGAGCCCGCCGACGATGGCCGAGGCGAAGATCGGCAGCAGAAGTTGCAGGTATATGAACGGCTTGAAGGTCTTGTCGAGCCCGTACATCGTGCCGGCGATGGTGGCCAGTCCGGCCGCCAGCATCCAGGCAATCAGCACCACCCGCTCCGGATTGACGCCCGACAGCAGCGCCAGGTCCTCGTTGTCCGAATAGGCCCGCATCGATTTGCCGGTCTTGGTTTTGTTGAGAAACCAGAACAGTGCCGTAACGCTGATCAGCGTTACCACAACCGTCAGACCCTGTGTGGTGCGAAACGCAATGCCTTCGGTAAGGCCCGACCAGGCCTTGAACTCACGCGCCGTGAAGATAAACCGCTCACCATCGGTCACGCGCTGATCGTTGGGGCCGATAATGAACCGGATCAGACCGTTGTAGAAGAACATCACCGCCAGCGAACCGACAAGATAGATCACCGGAGGCGACTTCTTGCTGCGGTAGAACCGGTAGATCAGCCGGTCTGTCACCAGCACCAGACAGACCGCTGCAAGAATGCCGACCGGCAGCGCGATCAGCGCCGTCGGCAATGGCCCGATGCCGATACCGCGGGCCTGCAACACCCAGGTGAACAGGATCACCACCATTGTGCCGAATGCCATCAGCTCGCCATGCGCGAAGTTGGAGAACCGCAGAATGCCGTAAATCAGGGTGACCCCCAGCGCACCGAGCGCCAGTTGCGACCCGTAGGCCAGCCCCGGAATGACGATGAAGTTCGTGATCAGCGCGAGTACGTTGAAGATATCAGTCATGCCGGATCATCCCCCCAGAAACGCCTTGCGGACTTCCGGGTCGTTCAGCAGGGCCTGGCCGGTATCGGTATACCGGTTGCCGCCCTGCACCAGAACGTAGCCCTTGTCGGCAATATTGAGCGCCTGCTTGGCGTTTTGTTCGACCATCAGGATGGCAATGCCGGTGCGGGCAATCTCGATGATCCGGTCGAACAACTCATCCATCACGATCGGCGAAACACCGGCCGTCGGCTCATCCAGCATCAGCACCTTCGGTCGGGTCATCAAGGCTCGGCCCACCGCCACCTGCTGGCGCTGGCCGCCCGACAGTTCGCCGGCCGGCTGCGCCCGCTTTTCCTCCAGGACAGGAAACAGATCGAACACCTTCGCCATGGTCTTGCTGATGTCGTCTTCGCGGATGAATGCCCCCATTTCCAGGTTTTCCTCCACCGTCATGGTGGTGAAGACGTTCCGTGTCTGCGGCACGAAGCCCATGCCCAACCTGACCCTGGCCTGCGGCGACAGAGCGGTGATGTCCTCGCCATCCATCGACACCCGGCCCTCGCGCAGATTGAGCATGCCGAACACCGCCTTCATTGCCGTCGATTTGCCGGCGCCGTTCGGGCCGACGACCACGGCGATTTCGCCCCGGTCCACACCGATGGTGCAGTCCTGGATGATGTCGGCCCCGCCATAGCCGCCGGTCATGTTCTCCCCCACCAGGAAACTCACGGTGCTGCCTCCTGCTCCGTCTTGTTCTTCAGCCCGGTGCCCAGATAGGCTTCGATCACCTCTTCGTTGCCCTTGACCTCTTCAGCGGTGCCCTCGGCCAGAACCGTGCCTTCGGCCATGCAGATGACCGGATCGCAGAGCCGCGAGATGAAGTCCATGTCGTGCTCGATCATGCAGAAGGTGTATCCGCGCTCGCGGTTGAGCTTGAGAATGGCGTCGCCGATGGTGCGCAGCAGCGTCCGGTTGACGCCGGCACCCACCTCGTCGAGGAACACGATCTTGGCATCGACCATCATCGTGCGGCCCAGTTCCAGCAGCTTCTTCTGGCCGCCGGACAGGTTGCCGGCGAACTCATTGGCGACATGCGGGATTTCCAGGAATTCGATCACCTCGTCGGCCTTGGCCCGGATCGCCTCTTCCTGACGCTGCACCTTTGCAGGATTGGTCCACGCCTGGACCAGACTCTCACCGGCCTGTCCGCCCGGCACCATCATCAGGTTTTCGCGCACTGTAAGCGTTGAGAATTCATGGGCGATCTGGAAGGTGCGCAGCATGCCCTTGGCGAACAGCTCATGCGGCGACAGCCCGGTGATGTCGACGCCGTCGAGAAGCACCCGCCCCGACGTCGGCTTGTAAAGTCCGGCGACAACATTGAACAGAGTGGTCTTGCCGGCCCCGTTCGGGCCGATCAGCCCGGTGATCGATCCGGTGGCAATGGTCAGCGAGGCGTCGTCCACCGCACGGATGCCGCCAAAATGCTTGTGGAGATGTTCAACGACAATCAAAGCAAATGCCCCGCGCACCCCGCCGCCAGATGCGCGAATTGCCCGGAAACATGTCCGGGCAATCCGCTGCTTGATTTACCCGATCAACGATACTTGGCCGTGGTGTTCTTCTGGTTGTCGACCAGGATTTCTCGGTAATTGCCGGCGCTTTCGCCGCCGCCGATCAATTCCACCGCCGTCGCACCGACATAGTCGACTTCACCGCCGCCGGCGATGATTTCAAGCGCCTTGGCGAGCTCTCCCGGCAGGATCTGCTCGCCCGGAGCGTTCGCGACGTCCATCACCTTGCCCTTCAGGTCGGCGCTCTTGGACGACTTTGCCGCCTGCATGGCCAGCAACAGCAGGGCCGCGGCATCATAGGACTCCGCCGAAAATGCATCGGCCTTGATGCCGGCCTTTTCAGCCATGTCCTTAAATATGTCAGCGCCCAAGCTGTCGGTGCCCGGCACCGTCCCGTAAGACCCGTTCAGGCCGTCACCGATGGCAATCGGCAGGCTGTCGCCGATCATGCCGTCCGGCAGCGCAAAGGTATCGAAAGCCCCGGTATCGAGGGCCGCCTGGATCACGCCCTTGCCGCCCTGGTCGAGATAGCCGGCAACCACCAGAACCTCGCCGCCGGCCTGGGCCAGTGCGCCCACTTCAGCCGAATAGTCGCCCTTGCCGTCCTCGTGAGCCGCCGAGATCGTGATCTTGCCGCCCATCGATTCAAAGTTCGACTTGATGCTCTCCGCAAGGCCCTTGCCATAGTCGTTGTTGGTGAAGGTCAGGGCTGCCGACTTGACGCCCTTTTCCTTCAGGATTTCCGCCAGCACCTGGCCCTGGCGGGCATCGGACGGCGCGGTGCGGAAGAACAGGCCGTCATCCTCGGCATCGGAAAGCGCCGGCGAGGTCGCCGACGGCGATATCATCACGATGCCGTTGGCCCGGGCCACGTTCTGCAGGATCGCCCCGGTAACGCCCGAACAATCGGCGCCCATGATGGCGCTGACCTTATCGGAAGTCACCAGACGTTCCGCGGCCGCCGTTGCTGCAGCGGAATCGACGCACGTGGAATCGCCGCGCACCGGTGTAACCGTTGAGCCCCCCAGCAGCTTGCCGCTGTCGGAGACTTCCTTCATCGCCATTTCCGCACTTGCCGCCATGGCCGGCGTCAGGCTTTCGATCGGTCCGGTAAACCCGAGGATCACCCCGATCTTGACATCCTCAGCCGCCGCAACGCCGCTCATCAGCACAGTGGCCGCAACCGTCGACAAAAGTAATTTCTTCATTTCACTCTCCTCCCAAGGGCATTTCTCGCCCGTTAGCTTCGATCCGCATCAGTTTGATGGTTGATTTGAACTTTCACACTGCAAAGAGTCAATGGCTGCGGTACTTTGAGGAGTGAATTTTGAAGAATTTGGGTCGAAACTCAATCGTCCCCAAGGCTAGCTGCATGCAACGGTCGCGCAAAATGGCATTGATCGATGGTTCACCGGACAACCCGCATGAGCTGCCTGTGGACACGCTTGCAGCCCTGCTGAAAGTTGTGCCTGAGAGCGGCCTTGCCAGCCGCGAAGTCGCGCAGCGGCGCAGGCAATTTGGCCGCAATGTCTTGCGTCACCGTCAACCTGCGGGAATCCTGAAAATCCTGATCGACCAGTTCCGCAGCCCGGTTGTGTACCTGCTCGCCGCCGCGGCGATGCTTGCTGTCAGCCTGGGCGAGTGGGCTGAGTTCATTGCGATTGTCGCGGTCCTCCTGATCAACACATTGATCGGATTTTTCACCGAACTGCGCGCCCTCAGGTCGATGGAGGCACTGCGGCAGATGACTGTGAGTTCGGTCCGCGTCCGCCGCGATGGCGCTACGACGGTTATCCCCGCCGGCGACCTGGTGCCGGGCGACATCGTGGTTCTCGATGCAGGCGATGTCATCACTGCCGACATGCGGGTCTCCAGCGCGGCAAATCTGTCGTGCGATGAATCCGCTCTGACCGGTGAATCGCTGCCGGTGGCGAAATCGCCCGACGGCGTAGCAGCAGCCACCGCATTGGCTGAGCGAACCTCGATGCTGTACAAGGGCTGCTCCGTCACCCGCGGAACCGGCGAAGGCCTGGTTGTAGCGACCGGGATGGATACCGAACTTGGCCGCATTACCCACCTGGTCGCACAGAGCGAACCGGAGCGCTCGCCGCTCGAACATCAGCTGGAGCGGCTGAGCCGCGACCTGATTTGGGTCACGCTGGCCGTTGCTGCAGCAGTTGCCGCGGCTGGCATGTACGTCGGACAGAATATCACATTGATGATTGAGACGGCGGTTGCCCTCGCGGTTGCGGCAATACCCGAGGGCTTGCCGATCGTTGCCACACTCGCACTTGCACGCGGCATGTTGCGAATGGCGCGCCGCAACGCGCTGATCGAAAGGTTGTCGGCGGTCGAAACACTCGGTGCAACCACGATCATCATGACCGACAAGACCGGCACGCTGACTGAAAATCGCATGCACGTCAGCCGCATCGCAACCGAGGCCGGAGAAATCCTGTTCGACAGACTGACCGGGACCTTCAGGCTTGACGGCCGCGACCTATCGCCCGGTGAGGTCGACGGTCTGGCGGAAATGCTGCAGGCGATGGTTCTTTGCAGCAATGCTTCCTTGGGCGACGGCAAGGCCGATGCCACCGGCGACCCTATGGAAGTCGCATTGCTGGAAGCGGCCAGGGCCAGCGGCCTCACCCGGAAGCACCTTCTCGAGCAGCTTCCCGAAGTCGCAGAGCACGCCTTCGATACAAGAACGAAGATGATGGCGACAGTGCATCGAAACACTCGGGGTCATGTTGTGGCCGTCAAGGGCGCCCCGGAAGCCGTCTTCGATCATCTGTCGCAAATCCAGACCTATGCCGGATCGCCTGTACCGTTCGACGCCGACAGCAGGCATCACTGGGAAACCCGCTGCGATGCCCTCGCAGACCAGGGCCTGAGACTGCTCGCCGTGGCCGGCAAGAT